>SBFI01000123.1 GCA_006227875.1 Acidobacteriota bacterium | reverse complement strand
GCATGAGTTCGGGCACCCCGAGGAGCTCGCGGCCTCCTATCTCCCCGAGCCCCGCTATCTCATCGGACCCCGGCTCTATCCCGGTTTCCGGCTCACCATGAAGATCTGTCTACTGGTGTTGGCCGGCATTCTGCTTCTCGGTGTCGTGGGCACCGCCATCGACGACGGTGAATCATCGACGAGCCTGCTGGCGGTGACCGTCGGCCTCTTCGACGACTACCTCGCCTCCGCTTTGACCATCCTCGGCATCGTGGTCTTCATCTTCGCCGTCGTCGAACGCTTCTCGGGACCGGCGGGCACGACCCGGGAATGGGACCCGCGCTCGCTGCCGGACGTCGACGATCCCGACCGCGTCGGCCGTCTTGGTCAGGGTGTGAAGCTGGCGTTCTTGGGTCTGGCTCTGGTGGCGGTGAACTTCTTCCCCGACCGCATAGGCTCCTTTGTCACCATCGGCGACCACAACGGCTGGGTGCCGCTGACGGGTCCCGCTTTCGACCAGCATCTGTGGCTGCTCAATCTCGCTCTCGGTCTCGATCTGTTTCTCAACCTGGTGGTCTGGCGACAGGGACGCTGGCAGCTAAAAACACGCTGGCTCGATTTTGGCACGACCCTCATCTGGGTCCTCCTTCTCTACCGGCTCGTCACCGGACCCTCCATCGTCGAGCCCGACGCCGAGTGGATGATCGCTCACGGTTGGTCGAGCGAGGCCGCCTCCGAATATGTCGAGCTGATCGACGAGGCTCTCTCCGGTCTGGTAGTGATGGCTCTGCGCATCGGTCTGATCGCGGCCCTGGTGGGGGCGGTGATCCAGCTCTTCGGTCTGCTCAAGAGAACCGTCCGCCAAGTCCTCGGGTAGTCCGTGGGAGACTAGAGCTCCCGGGGCTCATCGACGGACCGACGAGGGGGATGGAACCATGAAACGACTCCTGGCTTTGCTGCTGGTCATGTGGGCCGCCGGCGCCCAGGCCACCGTGGTCGACGACTATCTCGAGCGCTACTTCAAGACGTTTCCCACCCGGGCGACCGCCGAGGGGCTCCACCACCACGACCGCCGGCTGGAGGATCTGGCTCCCGAGGCGCGTCAGGAATGGATCGCGTACAACCACGAGCTCGAGAAGAGGGTCAGCCAGGAGTTGGCCGCTGCCGACCTGGGCTTCCAGGACAGACTCGATCTCGAGCTCCTCCACCGTCAGATCGAACGCCAACTGCTCGACTGGGAGCTCTTCCGCCGGCCGGAGCGGAATCCGCTGTTCTGGACCGACACCCTCGGCAATGCCACGGTCTATCTGTTGGCCCGTGATGATCTCCCCGAAGCTGAGCGGCTCGACCGCGCAGCCGAGCGCGCGACCCTCATCCCTCGTTTGGCACTCCAGGCCCGGCAAGCCCTGGCAGGAGGCGACCCGTCCCAGATTGCCCCCGAGCTGGCCGCAATGGCGGCCCGTCAGGCCGGCGCCTCGGCGGTCTTCTACCGGCAGGGGTTTGCCGCGGCCGCGCCGGAGGGTGCAACGGAGTTGCGACGGAAGATGACCACCGCCGGTTTGCAGGCAGCCGCCGCTCTCGAAGAACTGGCGGAGTTTCTGGGCGAGCTCGAAAAGGAGGCCACCGGCTCGGTCCACCTAGGCGAGAACTACGCCCTCCGCTTCCGGACCGTCACCGGCATCGAGCAACCGGTATCCGACGTGCTCGCCGGAGCCGAGACCGATCTGGCCGCCAAGCTGCGTGAGACCGCCAAGTACGGCCGCGAGGTCTGGCCGCAGATCTTCCCCGACACCGAGCCGCCGGCGGAGGACAGAGCCCTACTAGAGCGGTTGATGAAGCGGGTCGGTGAAGACCGTGCCGCGACCGTCGAGGAGTATGTGGAGGATTGGCGTGGATTGATCCGAGACTCGATCGAGTTTGTTCGCCGTCACGATGTGATCACCCTCCCCGAGCCGCTGACCCTCCACGTCGGGCGCTCGCCCTCGTTCTTTATTGGCCAGAGCGTCGGTGGGGTCTACCCCGCCGGACCCTATGCCCCGGCTGATGCCAAGACGCTGCTCTTCCTGCCCACCCCCTCCGACGAAGCTACCCCCGAGCAGCGCGAGGCCTTTTTCCGTGACTTCAACCACCACTTCAACGTCATGATCACTCCGCACGAGCTCATCCCCGGCCACTCCTTGCAGCTCAAATTCGCTGCCCGGCACCCACACAAGGTGCGGGCGCTTTTTGGCGACGGTGTCTACATCGAGGGTTGGGGGACCTTTTGCGAGCGGCTAATGCTGGACCTCGGCTGGGGCGGGCCGCTCGACCGGCTGGCCCATCTCAAGAAGCAGCTCGAAAACATCGCCCGCACCATCGTCGACATCCGGGTCCACACCCGGGGGATGACCCGTGACGAGGTGCTGGCCTTTGTCGAACAAGAAGCGCTCCAGGACGAACAGTTTGCCGCCAACATGTGGCGCCGCGCCATCACCAGCTCACCCCAGCTGACCTCCTACCACCTGGGTTACCGGCAGGTCTGGGATCTCTACCAGGATCTCAAGACGGCCCGGGGGCAGGACTTCCAGCTCAAGGACTTCATGGACGGGATGATGGAGCTCGGTCCGGTGCCGGTGAAGTACTACCGCCAGCGGATGCTCGACTAAGCAACCTCTAGCAAGCCACGGCCTTTTCCCGCACCATCGCTTCGAGGGCGATCCGCGGACAGATGTTGTCGGTCACGAAGTCCATCAGGTTTTCGGCCAGACCGCGGAT
>SBFI01000168.1 GCA_006227875.1 Acidobacteriota bacterium | reverse complement strand
CTACAAAGTGCGTCCCTGTGGGGCCGTAGCTCAGTTGGGAGAGCGCCTGAATGGCATTCAGGAGGTCGTCGGTTCGATCCCGATCGGCTCCACCAACGCGAAGAATTCGAACCGCCATCTCGGCGGTTCTTCGCGTTTGAGGGCTCGAGCACCGCGAGAGCATCGATCGACGTCTGTGCAACGTAGTACGGCCTCCCGATATCACCCTTGGTCGGCTCCATGCGAATCTGCCCGAGAAACCGCCGCAGCACCAACGCAGACTCGCCGGTCCGCCGTCTGAGGAGACCGGTCAACTCCTCGAGCCTCGCTTCGATCCACTCAATGGGCGGCGCCTGAAACACCTTATCGCCCGACAGGCGAAGACCCTCAAGCTCCTCCCTCAGCACCTGAACCCGGCGCTCGGTTTCGGCGAGCGCCTTCGCCAGTGCCTCGCTCCCGCGACCCTCACCGATGAAGTCGACGAAGTTGCCAAGCCTTCGTTCCTCCGCGTTCAGCTCGGTTTCCGCGAGCTTGATCTTCTCCGGAACGTGGGAGTACAGAGATCGGACCTCCGCCTCCACCCGTTCGAGGACGTATCGCATCTGCTCGGCGGACGAGATCTTCTCGCGGACCGATTCGGTGACCACCTCCTCGAGCAGCCGCCTCCTCACGAGCATCTTGTTGTCGCACGCCCCCTTGGCCGCGCCCAGGCAGCCGTAGTACCCGCCCTTCTTCCCGCTGACTAGAGCGATCGCAGCGCCGCACTTCCCGCAGACCATCGAGCCGGACAGGAGATGGGTCGGGAAGTGGCGCTGCCGGCTTCCCTGGTTCTTGCCGAAGCCCCGCTTTCCCTTGCCACCCGGCCAGCTCCGCCGAACTCGTTCCCTCTTCTCACGAACGGCCTTCCAGAGATCCGCAGGGACGATCCGCAACGACTCGTCCTCGTGGACCACCCATTCGGACTCGGGCTTGACGAACTTCCGGCGACGGCCGGTTTTCGGGTCCTTCCGGGTGCCGGTCTTGTTCCAGATCCACCGCCCCTGGTACTTCTCGTTGTCCAGCACCCGGCCGATCGTCCCCGGCGACCAACCCTTACTCGACCGCGCCCTGCTGGGCACACTCTCGGCGTTGAGCATTCGCACGATCGCTGTGAGCGACATTCCATCCGCATAAGCCTGGAAGATTCGAAGAACAACAGCGGCCTCTCGCGGCTCGACCTCCGCTCGGTAACCGTCAGGCCGCGGACGCCCCTTCTTGTCCATTCGGATCTCTCCAACCGGTACCGACCGGTAGCCGAAAGTCCGCTCCCCCACCGTGAACCCGCGTTGCTTCTGTCCCATCTGCCCGCGCAGCGTCTTTTTCTTGAGATCTTGGAGCTGCAGCTCATTGAAGATCCCCCGGATCTGGATGGCCAACGTCGAGTCCTCATCGCCACTGTCAATACCGTCAGCGACCGACACGACCCGCACCCCTTCGAACTCCAGCTCCGCCATGACCGAGAGCATCAGATAGTTGTCCCGGGCCAGCCGCGACAGATCGTCGACCACCACTGCCTCGAACTGCCGGCTCCTCGCGGCCTCGACAAGACCGCTAAGTCCGTCACGGTCCGACCGAGCCCCAGACTGCGCCTCGTCGGTATGAATGTGGTCCTCGAGAATCGAAAGCCCCTGGCTCGCCGCCAACTTCCGGCATGCAGCGACCTGATCCTCGATCGACTCCGGTCGCTGGTTCTCCGAGCTGTACCTGGCGTAGATTGCCGCTCTCATCTCTTGCTCCTTTCCTCCGCTGTCCTGTCGGGGGTTGCGCGTTCACTCTCCGCGGCCTGCTCCATCAACCGCACGTACTCGATTGCCAGCTCCACAGCCAGGTGATCGAGCAGCTCGGTGACCTCATCCGGCCACGGATGACCGCCACCTCTCTCTCGAGGGTGGTCCCTGGAGCCTTCGAACCGTTCAGCGACTTCGCTCTTCATCGCAACCCCCAAAATGATAGACAATGACTATCATCAAGCTCAAAAAAAACTCAGGCTCCGAGCCCGAGCTCCTTCGCAATCCCAGTCACGCTGACCTCGACCTTGGCCAGCAGCCGGCCTGGCTTCGCTTCTTTGCCCACTCCCCGCAGTGGTTTCTTGGGCTGGTCAGAATCGTTCCCGGGAACCACCAGATCTTGGATCGAGATCCCTCCGTAGGTCTTTGCTGTTCCCTTGCCCGACTCCAGCGAGAAGTACAGCCGCTGATCGTCACCAACGATCACCTTCAGCTCCGGCGCCCCGGCGACCGCCAGGCTCCCGGGCATCTTGAACCCGGACAGCTTCTTGCCGATAGCTCTCTCGAATCCGTGGAGCACATGAAGAACAGCGCCAATCACCGACGCCGGAACCCCCAGCTCTCGAAGTCGAAGCGCCACCCCAAACTCAAGCAGGTTCCTCGCCGAAAACCGCCGACTGCTCCCCCGCCCCTCCGCATCCTGCAAATCAGGCTGAACAACGCCTTTCTCACACAAGTAGATCAACCGATGCTGAGGCTCCCCAAGCAGCCGCGCCGCCTCGCTCAGGGTCCATTCATTCTGCCGATAATCCACTATAATAGTCATTGTCTATCATCAGAAGCGAGATGTCAATCGATAACACGTTTGCCAGAGCGGCCGCCTCGGTCGACGAAGGGATAGGAATTTCCTTTTGTCCAGCGCCAGCCTAGCACGGGGTTGAGGCGCATATTCGGGGCCCAAGACGGGCTCGCATGCCCCGAGCGGTCTCCTCAACGGCAGAAACCGGCGTCTGGGAGAGCGCGTCCCTGGACAACACGCTTCGATCCTCGGCCCCTCGGTCCAGCCGCCGCCTCAATGAACACACCCTGCACGGACGGCCGCAGCCGAAATGGAGTCAGGAGGTGGCGGGGAGGGTCGGCGCGCCTGGCGGACCGCGGGGAGACCGCGCTTTGGTCTTGGCGAGATGCCTCAGAATCGCGTCGACCACGTCGTGCTCGGTGATGAACGCGATCACCTTCATCTCCGAGCCGCAGGACGGACACACCAGCGGGTCGACCTCGTAGATCCGCTTGATCAGCTGCGCCCAGCTTCGCCTGAGGGCGCGGGCGTTGCGGGCCTCGTCACGAGCCGCACGGGAGGCCGGGGCGACGCCGATATCCCCAACCTCCCCATCCTCAGCCTCAGCCTTCCGGCGCTTGCCTCGCGAGACGTTGGAGTACCACCCGTAGTACCGCACCAGGTGCCGCCGCGGCTCGGGGATGTGCATGATGACGCGGGCCACGAACTCGGCCGGATCGAAGGCCTCGGCTGCGTCGCCGGCCGGCATGGCCCGACCGTCGTGG
>SBFI01000292.1 GCA_006227875.1 Acidobacteriota bacterium | reverse complement strand
CGCAACGAGGGCTTCGAAGCCTTCTTTCTGTCGGTCGGTGCCATGCGTGGCCGGGATCTCGAGGTGGAGGGGCACGACCTGGACGGGGTCATCAAGGCGGTCGACTACCTTCTCAACCTCAATCAGGGCTACCGAGTCGATCTGGGCGAACGGGTGGTGGTGATCGGTGGCGGCTCGGTGGCCCTGGATGCCGCACGCACCGCCGTCCGCGAGATCTACGAACCGATGGAAGAGATCGAGGCGACGGCCGAGGCGGCGGCCACCCAGCCGGCTCTGGATGCAGCGCGCGGAGCTTTGCGTGGTGGCGCCACCGAGGTCCATGTCGTCTCGCTCGAGTCGCTCGCCGAGTTGCCGGCAGCGCAGACCGTGCAGGGGCGCGACGAGCTCAACGAGGCGTTGGAGGAGGGCATCGAGCTCCATCCCTCCTGGGGTCCCAAGAGATTCCTCGGTAAGGGCCGGGTCGAGGCGGTGGAGCTGGTCGCCTGCACCAGGGTATTCGATGCCGAGGGCCGATTCAGACCAGAGTTCGACGACACCAAGACCATGCGCCTGGAGGCCGACTCGCTGATCCTGGCCATCGGCCAGCAGCCCGATCTCTCCTTTCTCAAGGAGGAAGACGGCATCGAGCTGACCCGCGGCGGCACGATCAAGATCGATCCCGAGACCTTGGCGACGACGGCTCCGGGTGTCTATTCCGGCGGTGACGTCGCCTTTGGCCCCCGCATCGCCATCGAAGCGGTGGCCAACGGCAAGCTGGCCGCCCGCTCCATCCACGAGCATCTGTCGGGTAGCGCCTCGACTTCCAGACTGGAGGTCGAGGTGCATCGGATTCCGCCCGACAGCTACGAGATGTTCGCCGGCTACGAGAAAAGGGATCGATCGTTGCCGCAGACGGTCGACATCGGCCGCCGCACCGGGATAACCGAGGTGGAAGAGGTCTTCGACGAAGAGCAGGCGCGAGCCCAGGCCGAACGCTGTCTGGTCTGCCACGTCGACACCATCTACGACCCACTCAAGTGCGTGCTGTGCGGCCGCTGTGCCGATGTCTGCCCCGAGCAGTGTCTGGTCTTTGTGCCGTTGGCGAATGTGGATATGCCGGATGAGCAGAGGTCCGCCGCCGAGGCCTGCTACGGGCACGACGGGTCCCAGCCCATGACCGTCCTGCTCAAGGACGATACCGACTGTATCCGCTGCGGCCTGTGTGCCCAGCGTTGCCCGACGGAGGCCATGACCATGGAGCGGTTCCACTTCGTGGAGACGAGCAGATGAGTGAAGTGAAGCCGGACAAGACGGAGAGCAGACGGGGCTTCTTGAGGAAGCTGACCGGCTGGTTCTTGGGTGTAGGGGTCGTGGCTGGCTCCTGGCCATTCCTGCGCGCCCTGATTCCGAACGTGCACTACGAGCCCCCAAAAAGGTTCAAGGTCGGTATGCCGGAGACCTTTACACCGGGTGTTCACTTCCTCGACGAGCACAGACTCTTCCTGTTTCGCAAGGACAACGCTTTTCATGCGGTCTCGGGTGTTTGCACCCACCTCGGTTGCACCGTCAAGTTCTCTCCCTTCAAGCAGGCCAAAGAGATGACGGTGAGAAAGCTCACCTATAGCTCCGCCGGGGAGTTTCACTGTGCTTGTCACGGCTCGCGGTTCCACGACGAAGGCACCAACTTTGCCGGACCCGCACCCCGGCCTCTCAAGTGGTTTCAGCTGGAGCTGTCCCCGGAGGACGGCCAGCTCGTCGTCGACGTCTCACAGGAAGTCGATCGCGAATTCAGGTTGGTGGTCTAAATGAGCTTGCTACCAAAGAAAGGATTTTGGGATCGCCTGTTGTGGAGCTGGCGGCCGCAGACCGATCGCGAGGCGGGTGAGGCGGTCGTCGCCAATTTTCTCCTGCACTGGTTTCCGAATCGGGTGACCTTGAAGAGCCTGGCCCTGGGCTACTCGCTCTATCTGGGGACGATTCTCATGGTCCTATTCGGGATCCTGACCCTGACGGGTGTGATCTTGATGTTTCTCTATGTGCCCTCGGTGGAACGGGCCTACTGGGGGATCAAGGATCTCGACTACGCGGTCAGCTTTGGCTGGTTCCTCAGACGTGTTCACCGCATCAGTGCCCACCTGATGGTGGCGGCCGTCTTTCTCCACATGTTTCGGGTCTTTCTGACCGGCTCCTACAAGAAGGGGAGCGCGGTGGGCTCGAATCGGCCCTTCAACTGGGTCCTGGGGGTCGTGCTGCTGATCCTGACTCTTTTCTTGAGCTTTACGGGGTATCTGCTGCCCTGGGATCAGCTGGCCTTCTGGGCCATCACCGTCGGCACCAATATCGCGGCCGCCGTGCCGCTGGTCGGCGACCAGATCCGCGAGTTCCTACTCGGTGGCACGCTGGTCGGGCAGAACACCCTCATCCGGTTCTACGTCCTCCACGTGGTCTTCCTGCCGCTGGCGCTGTTTGGGGTGGCGGTCTGGCATATGTGGCGGATCCGCAAGGACGGCGGGCTGGCCGTGGTCGAGCAGCTGAGAGACCAGAACCGGGAGACGGCTCCCGAGCCGCCGGAGAAGACCAAGACCTGGAGCGTGCTCGGCATCGCCAGCGGTGACTCGGTGACGGTGATGGATCCGAGCACCATTCGGGAGGCGGACGCGGTGCCCTCCTCGCCGTTCCTCACCACCCGATTGCTGGCGGTGACCGCGGTGACGGTCATCGTCGTGATGTTGCTGTCGATATTCGTGGCCGCACC
>SBFI01000384.1 GCA_006227875.1 Acidobacteriota bacterium | reverse complement strand
GCCCTATGCGCTTGATAGGCCCGGAAGCCCAGCAGACGCAGGGCGTCGACCGCCATCCGCAGCGAGGTATCGAAGGTCTCTCGATAGATCTTCGACACCCCCGCCTCCAGCAGGTCGTAGGTATCGGTGCGGCCGCTGGCGCGAGCCAGGATGGTCAGGTGTGGGAAGTGCTTGCGGGCGGTCTCCACCAGCTCCAGCGTTTTTTCCGGGCTGTCGAGGGCGAGGACGAGGAGCCGCGCCTTCTCGGCCCCGGCGGCTTCCAGCAGTTCGTAGCGAGAGGCGTCGCCATAGAACACTCGGAAGCCCAGCTTGCGGAGAATATCCACGTTGTCAGAATCGAGATCCAGAACCGTCGTCTCGACGCCGTTGGCCCGCAGGAGCCGGCCTACGATGCGACCGAAGCGGCCGAAGCCGGCTATGATGACGGGCTTTTCTTCGGCGAGCTCGTCGGCGGCCCGCTCCTCGGCTAGCCGCGTACCCACCCTCGGCAGCAGAACCTTCTCACCCAACAGCAGCAGCAGCGGCGTGGCGGCCATGGAGAGGGCCACGATGGCCACCAGCGGATCGATGACCTCGGGCTCGAGAATGCCGTTGCGGCCGGCAAAGGCGGACAGCACGAACGCGAATTCACCTCCCTGGGCCAGGGCCAGAGAGAAGAGCAACCCCTGGTCGAGGCCGAGGCGAAAGGCTTTGGCGAGGGCCAAAAGGATGATCCCCTTCACAGCGACTAGGGCCAGAGCCAAGCCGACGATAGTGCCGGGCTGGCCTCCTATGAGGTTGAAGTCGATCGAGGCGCCGACCGCGATGAAGAAGAGCCCCAAGAGCAGACCCTTGAAGGGCTGGATATCGCTCTCCAGCTCGTGTCGATATTCGCTGTTGGCCAGCACCACCCCCGCGAGAAAGGCGCCCAGGGCCGGGCTCAACCCGACGCGACTCATGAGGATCGAGGTGCCGACCACCAGCAGCAATGCGGCGGCCGTGAACATCTCCCGCAGCCGCGTGCGGGCGATAGCGCGAAAGAGCGGACGCACGAGGAAGCGCCCAATGAGCACTACCAGTGAGACCGCTGCCAGCACCACCAGCGTTTCGGCCCAGCCCGGCAGACCATCGGTCCACAGAGCCCCGCCATGCCCGCCGCCGTGCTCCGGGTCGGCTCCCATGCGAAAGCCGGGGGGAGCCAGCAACGGCAGCAGAGCCAGCAGCGGAATCACCGCCATGTCCTGGAAGAGCAGCACGGCGAAGGAGCTTTGCCCGGCCGCCGTGTTCATCAGCCCTTTCTCGGCCAGGGTCTGGAGGACGATGGCGGTCGACGACAGGGCGAGCATGAGACCCACGGCGAGCGCCGCTCGCCAGTCGAGGCCCAGGGTGAGGGCGATGGCCGCCAGCGCCACGGCGCTGATGGCCACCTGCGTGCCGCCGAGGCCCAGAACCGCCGTGCGCAGTCGCCAGAGCCGAGCGGGATCGAGCTCGAGGCCGATCAAGAAGAGCATCATCACCACCCCGAACTCGGCGAACTCCATGACGTCGCGGCCTTCTTCCCCGACCAGGTGGAGACCGAACGGGCCGATGACGATACCGGCCAGGAGATAGCCCAGAACCGAGCCCAGACCCATGCGCTTGGCGACCGGAACCGCGACCACGGCCGCCGCCAGATAGACGAACGCTTGAAAGATGAAGTCTTCGCCGTGCACTTGCTCTCCCCCTAGTCAGCTCGGTCGCCGTCGCGGATGAGGGCGTCCAGATCGTCGTTGAGGCGCGAGCGCTCGCGCGCCGCCGCCAGGTCGAGCCTGCCGTCGCGGAGCGCTTCCACCGCCCGGCGATAGTCGGCCGCGTGCCGCTCCATCTGCTCGACACTCATTCGGTGGGTGCCGTGGACGGCAAAAGGCGGCAGCCAGTCCATACCGCACAAGCGTGCGGTCTGCTCGATCGGCCTGAGCAGCTCCGCCATGGTGAAACGGTTGTGTCCCTCCCGCTGATAGGCCTCTTCACGGCCTCCGGCGGTAATCGCCGAGAGGATGCGCTTGCCCCGCAGCGCCGTGGCCTCGCTGCCGTAGGCCCAGCCGTGCTCGAGAACCAGGTCCTCCCACTGTTTGAGCAGGGCCGGGGTGCTGTACCAGAAGAACGGGTGCTGAAGGATGACGAGGTCGGCGCCGGTCAGCAGCTCCTGCTCCCGGCCGACGTCGACGTCGAACTCCGGGTACTGTTCGTAGAGATCGTTGAAGGTAACGCCGGCAAGGTCCTTCACCGCCGCCGCCAGACGGCTGTTGACCCGCGACTTCTCCAACGCCGGATGGGCGAAGAGGATCAGGATCTGGGGATGAGCTTCTCTGGTCATCAGCAGGGGTCGGATCTTCTTTCAGTGTCGGTGGTCTGCCGCCCAGGATACCCAGAAGGGCTCCTATCCTATTGGCGAGGCCGACAGACGAGCTGGGTGCCGAACCAATCCACGGTGGCCTCTCCTTGGTGCTCCCAGAATTCCACGTTGGCCGCCACGTACCTGGTCCCGCTACCCGAGGGCGCACGGAAAGCGATGACCTGGTCGTCACCGTAGGTGATCACGGCCGAAGGGGGCTCGGTCTGCTGGTAGAAGACAACGGTGAAAGGCTCGTGCTCGGCATCCGGGCAGTCGAAGCCGACCACGGCAGGGACTTCCAGCTGGCCCGACTGGATCTGGATCTCGACGATGCGGGTCCGGTAGCTCTCCTCGACACAGCCACGCTTGTCCTCGGCCTTC
>SBFI01000332.1 GCA_006227875.1 Acidobacteriota bacterium | reverse complement strand
TGCACTTCTCGAGCGCCAAGAAGGTGCCCCTGGTCACCATCCTGATAATGGTCGCCATCCTATTCAGCTTCTGGAACGACAACCACGCCATCCGTGTGGTGCCGGGTAGCCAGGCCATCGCCTCCAAGTCGATAGGCGAGGCGGCCGGCGAAAAAGAGGTGCCGGTCAAGACCATCTCGGACCGACAGGTGCTTGGCCAGCGGTTCAGAAGCTGGTACCAAGACAAGAAGGGGAAACCGATCTTCCTGGTGGCAGCCGAAGGCGGCGGCATCCGCGCCGCCTACTGGACGGCCAGTGTGTTGGCCGCCATCCAGGATGAGAACCCCGAATTCGCCCGCCACGTGTTCGCCATCAGCGGGGTCTCGGGTGGCAGCCTGGGTGGGGCGGTCTTCGCCTCGCTGGTGGCCGAAAACCTCGAGCGGGGAGGAGAAGAGCTGCCCTGCGGAAGTTTTGTCGACTGCACGCGGGCGGTCCTCGGCCGAGATTTTCTTTCACCAGCGGTCGGCATGCTTTTGGGACCCGATCTGGTCCAACGGTTTCTACCCTTTGGCGTCGGTCAGTTCGATCGTTCGCTGGGTCTCGAGCGGGCTTGGGAAGCGGCGTGGCAGGCGGAGACGGGGAGCCAGCGATTCGCCGAGCCCTTTCTGGACCTTTGGCGCGGGGAGCGAGGTCTCGAGGTGCCGTCGCTGATCCTCAACGGCACCCATGTGGAGACCGGCCGCCGGATCCTCACCAGCAACCTGATGCCCGCCGGCAATTTGAACCGCGACCGGACCGAAGTCGAGAGCTCCGAGACCAGCGAGAGCCCCGAGTTTTACGACGCCTACCATATGCACGACATTCTGAATGCCGATCTGCCCTTGAGCACCGCAGCTCACAACAGCGCCCGGTTCACCTATGTCAGCCCGGCCGGCTCGCTGATGACGGAGATCGATGGCGAAAAGGTTCTGCGGGGGCATGTTGTCGATGGCGGCTATTTCGAGAACTCGGGTGCGACCACGGTTCTCGAGGTCCTCAAAGTGCTGGAGACGCTTTGCGATCTGGACGCAACCGGCCGTCTCGGCTTTCTCGGCCAGGCGGCGCTGGCAACCGGTACCGAGAGCCCCTCCTGCCGGAGGGATTTCCATGTCATCTATATCCAGAACGACCCCAATTCGGCCCCCGACTACAAGGTGCGGCAATTCGACCCGACCCTGGACGCCCCACCCGACAGCGGTCTGTCCGAGACCCTGTCGCCGATTCGGGCGTTGATGCGAACACGGAGCGCTCGCGGCAGCTACGCCGTCAAGAGTCTCAAGGCGGCTGTCGGCAGCCGCAACTTCCGCGACTTCAGCCTCTGCGACGAGATCAGCGTCGGCGAAAACATGGAGAAAGTGCCGCTACCACTCGGCTGGCAGCTGTCGGACAACTCGCAGGAGGCGATGGACCGCCAGCTCGGCATGCCCTGCACCAAGGTCATTGGCGAGGACCCGATCCCCGTCGACAACGCCAAGACGATCGCCGAGGTGCTGGAGCTGTTGTAGCTGCTAGAATGCCGCTCACTCGCCCTCCCGCTTTGAGTCGGCTCTGGAGTCCGGTGACGTCGTGATCGGCAAGACACTCTCCCACTACAAGATCCTCTCCGAGCTGGGTGAGGGGGCCATGGGCAAGGTCTACCTGGCGGAGGACCTGCGGCTGGGGCGCAAGGTGGCACTCAAGATTCCCCCAGCCGAGATGGCCGCCGATCCCAGTCGCCTGGAGCGCTACGAGCGCGAGGCCAGAGCCGTGGCGGCGCTCAACCATCCCAACATCGTCACCCTCCACTCAATCGAGGAGGCCGACGGCATCCGTTTTCTGACCATGGAGCTGGTCGACGGCAAGAACCTCGCCAAGCACCTCCCCGCTCAAGGCGTGCCCGTCGAGGAGCTCTTCGAGCTGGCCATCCCCATGGCCGATGCCCTTAGCGCCGCCCACGAAGCCGGCATCACCCATCGGGACCTCAAGCCCGAGAACATCATGGTCACCGAGGGTGGGCAGGTGAAAATCCTCGACTTCGGGCTCGCCAAACTGCGACAGAAGGGGCCGCAGGCTGGGGAGGGGGAAGTCGAGCATCTTACCCAGACCCTGACCCAGGAGGGCATGGTGATGGGGACCGTGCCCTATATGTCGCCCGAGCAGGTCCAGGGCAAGCCGATCGATCACCGCTCCGACATCTTCTCGTTGGGCGTTATCCTCTACGAGATGTCGACCGGGGGCCGCCCCTTTGCCGGCGAGACCTCCGCCCATGTCATCTCTTCGATCCTCCGTGACACCCCCGACTCGGCGAATGTCGTCAACGAAGGACTCCCCCATCACCTGGGACGGGTGATCAATCGCTGTCTGGAAAAGGAACCCGGTCGGCGCTATCAGACCGCCCGGGATGTCTGCAACGAGCTCAAGGGGCTCCAGAAGGAGTGGTCATCGGGCGAGATTCGTGCCTCGGGGGCCGTGGAGAGGCAAGCTGCCGGCAAAAGCAACATTGCCCGCTACCTGGGCTTGGCCGCACTGGTGGCGCTGCTCGTCGCGGTGGGTGTCTGGCTCGGTCGCGGCTCGCGCGAGGCGAGCCCACCTACAGCCGGACCGGCGGTGGTGGAGAGCTCACAGGAGTCGGTCGCGGCCCTTTGCCAACATGAGCGGTGACCCGGAGAACGAGTACTTCAGCGACGGCCTGACCGAGGAGCTCATCCATCTGTTGACCAAGATCGAGGGGCTCCAGGTTCCGGCCCGCACCACCGTCTTCGCCCTCAAGGGCAAGGAGATGGACATCCGCGAGGTCGGCCAGCAGCTCGGAGTGCGAAATGTCCTCGACGGCAGCGTGCGCAAAGCCGGTAACCGGTTGCGCATCACCGCCCAGCTGGTCGAGGTCGATGGTGGATTCCAGCTCTGGTCGGAGACCTACGATCGCGAGCTCGAGGATGTTTTTGCCATCCAGGACGAGATCGCCCAGAGCATCGTCTCGGCTCTCCAAGTGAGCTTGAGTCCGACCGAGAAGGCGGCCGTGCAGACGGCCCACATCACCGATGTCCAGGCCTACGACTACTACCTCCGCGGTCTGGGTTACTTCCGTCGCCGCACCCAGGAGGACTTCGAAGCGGCACGCGAGGCTTTCTCGCGAGCGCTCGAGATCGACCCCGACTACGCCCCCGCCTGGGCCGGGCTCGCCGACTGTTACACCGAGTTCTACCGCAACTACGAAAGCAGCGAAGAGAACCTCGAGGCGGCGGACGAAGCGAGCCGCAAGGCGGTCTCGCTGGCTCCAGATCTGGCCGAAGCTCACGCCGCCCGTGGCTACGCCCTGGGGCAGAGGGGGGAATTCGACGAGGCCGAGCGCGAGTTCGAGCTCGCCGTCGAGCTCAACCCAAGTCTCTACGAAGCCCATTACTACTGGGGCACCATCGCCTTTGCCAAGGGAGAGCTGGAACAGGCCGCGACGCTCCTGGAGCAGGCGAGCTCGGTGGCCCCGGACGAGGAGCGTGCCCTGTCCTTGCTCCCCCAGATATACCGCAGCCTCGGACAGACGGACAGGTTGGATGCGGCCAACCGGCGTATCGTCGAGCTCATGGAAAAGCATCTGGAGGTCAACCCGGACGATCTCTCGGCACTGCTGAGCGGCGCCAGCGCCCTGGTCGAACTGGGTGAGAAGCAACGCGGGCTCGAATGGGGAGAACGGGTGCTCGAGGGGGCGACCGAAGACGCGCTGGTGCTCTACAACCTGGGCTGCACATTCTCGCTGGCCGGTGAACCGGACAAGGCCATCGACGCCCTCGAGCGCTCCTACGAGGCCGGCCTCGCCGACCCCGAATGGATGCGAAACGACAGCGACCTCGACAATCTCCGCGGCCACCCCCGCTTCGAAGCCCTCATGAAGCGGATGGAAGACGAAGCCTAGTCCCCCTTCCTCTACAGCCCTTTTGCGGCGCTCGACGCCGTCTTCCCGCCACCTCGGCGCCTGGCGCGCCCGGGCCATGCGGGTTGATGTCAGAATAGACCCGGGAGCAGGAGATGCACCGGCGGCGGTTTCTGATCAACACCGGTAGGATGTTGGCCCTGTTGCCCTCCATGATCTACTCCCACGATCGCGCCGCCCGGGCGGCGGGTGATTCCCCAACCATCACACTCTTTCTGGGTGGAGATGTGATGACCGGTCGCGGCATCGACCAGGTGATGCCCCACCCATCGGACCCCGAGAT
>SBFI01000005.1 GCA_006227875.1 Acidobacteriota bacterium | reverse complement strand
CTCACCTCGACGGCGGCCCGGGCCGGTCCCGACCCGGGCCGCTGGCAGCAGGACGCAGCGGCCGGCCCCCGTGCCGGGTTGCGGCTACGAAGCGGCCGGCCTCCCTGCCGCCGAGGCCAGAGGCCTCTTCTCAACAACTACCCGTTCGGGTGGTGTCTCCTAGACCTTCTGGGCGTAATCTGAAAACACCCCGACAAGGGTAAACCTTGGGAAACCCAAGGGCGCAAAGCCACGGGTCCTCGACTGATTCAGACAAGAGGGAACCCGGCGCAATGCGCCACAGACAAAGGAGGTTGGTCATGGCCGAGCGCATGGTGCAGCTCAATCTGAGGTTTGGTGTCTCGGGCTCCGAGTATGAGAATGCGGTAGCGCCTCTCGCCGAGCGGTTCGCGGCCCTACCTGGACTGCGGTGGAAGATCTGGATCATCAATGAGGCGGAGCAGGAGGCGGGCGGGATCTATCTGTTCGAAGATCAGGCGTCTGTGAACAGCTTTCTCGAAGGACCTCTGGCCGCTGAGGTGACGAGCCACCCGGCACTCAGTGATTTCAGCGTCAAGCAGTTCGATGTGATGGGTTCACTCACCGAGATCACGCATGGTCCGGTCAAGGTCCTGGTCGAGGGCTGAGCCACATTCTTGAAGCGGCGGGCCTCCGTCCCGGCCTCAAGAGCGGCCAGGGGGCTCTTGTCTGTCTTCGAGGTCGGGTCAGGGCAGACGCTTAATCCCGGGCCAGTAGTCGAAACTTTCGTCGAGGGTCAGGATCTGGTCGAGCCCGTATCTCTCCATCACCGCCAGATGCAGGCAGTCGCGGCCTGAGAGCCGGCGCTGGGCCGTGGTGATCTCCCGGGCCCGCTCGGTGTCCTCTCTGGTGATGGGAAAGACCCGCTGGACGAGGGTGTCGAGCAGTGAGAAGCAGTCGCCGATGGCCTGCCGGCGATCGATCGCCACATAACGGTGGATGACCTCTTGGTAGACCTCGGCACTGGTCACAAAGGTGTCGTCCGCC
The DNA here is from genome assembly GCA_006227875.1 of Acidobacteriota bacterium. GTDB lineage: Bacteria > Acidobacteriota > Thermoanaerobaculia > Multivoradales > JAHEKO01 > M0029. The sequence goes on along the minus strand of SBFI01000005.1, from coordinate 1,730 downwards.
CGGGAGCGAAAGAACGCCTCCAGTCGATCCCGACCGTGGTGCGAGCTCCCCACCAGATACATAGGGACGGTGGAATCAATGAAGATCACGGCCCTTCTCGATGCTTGCCAGGATCTCCTCGATGTCGCCGGTCGGGTAGTCACACGCGAGAGCCCGCTCCACGGCCTTCATCTTGTCGTCGGCGGTCGGGCCCTCCTGGCTTCGCTGGGCCCGCCGCAGAGCCTGCCGCGCCCATTCACTCAGCGACATCCCTTCCCGCTCAGCCGAGCGGCGCAACTCCTCTATCTCCTCGTCCGCCATGACGATCTGAAGCCTCTTACTCATACTCATAAGTATACTCACTATCATAATGCCAAACAAGTCAGAACAGCCAACTGGCCTCACTCTGTCCACATATCTCTAGACGAAAAACGAGCCAGCGATCTGTCAGGTTCTGACAGTCCTCTGTGCGACCCTGCCGTAGTCGCGGCCGGTCGGGAGTCGCTGGCACACACATCATCAACCCCGGGCCCTTGCTGAAGGGCCCAGCTGACAAAACGAGAAGGAGATCGGGTAGAGGGATGATTGCGCGCACCACGGTCCAGACCGCGATCCCAACCCTCTATCAGGGGTGGGTAGCTTTCTCCAAGCAGCTGCCGACAGCGCAGGCCGTGATGCCCACCTTCTACCCCCTCTGGGCAAGGCTCGCCCCAAGGCTCGAATGGTCGTCCGAGTATGCCTATGCTCTCAAAGCTCTCGCGATAGCCGCTGCTATCACTATTGCCCGGCAGGTCCTGGCGCCGCTCTCGGCATTCACCCTCTATGTCGTCCTGCCGATCTTTTTCTTGCCCTTCCTCCTCGCCTGGTCGGCCTCCACCGGTGAGAGCGTCTTCGGCCTGGTACGTCGCCATGTCACGCTCCTTCCCGCCCCCCAGAAGGAGAACCTGTCGGTAAAGGAAGAGATCCCGCATGGTACCTCCACCCTCATTCTGCTCAATGTCATCGCCTTTATTGCTTCCATGTTCATACAGATCGGTACGCTGGCCGACCTCGTCTACCCACCGCTCGGATCGCGCTCGCTGATGCACCCCACGAGTCTTGTGGCCAGCATGTTCCTCCATGGCGATCTCTCCCATCTCGGGGGGAACATGGTCTTCCTCTTGGGGGTAGGCACGGTCCTGGAAAAGCGGGTCGGTACGTTGAGATTCCTGGGCCTCTACTTCCTCACCGGGGCCCTGGGCTCGATCGTGTCGGCGATGATCTACCAGGCGGTCTGGGGGGAGGTGCACATGCTCGGTGCCTCGGGCGCCATCTCCGGCATCATGGGGGTGGTGGCCGTACGCTGCTACGCCAACCGCATGGTGTGGCCGATCCCTGTTTTTGGCTTGCTCCCCATCAGCATCAAGATCCGCATGAGCTCGCTGGTGCTGATGGGGATGTTCTTCTTCCTCGATCTCAGCGCCGGTCTGGCGCAGCTCGACCCAACGAGCTCCGAGAGGGTGGCCTACTGGGACCATCTCGCCGCGATGGCCTCGGGCATGGTCGTGGCGCTGCTGCTGCGCATGGGTCAGGAGGCCTTGGAAGAGAAGCGCATCACCACCGGCGTCTTGAGCCTTACGGAGGGGATCGGTCTGGGCGAGGGCGAGGAGTCGCTGCGCGCCGCCGTCGCCACCAACCCGGAGAGCCTCGAAGCCAAGCTGGCGCTGGCGCGGATGAGGTCACAGCGTTGGGGGGAAAAGTCAGGGGAGGCC
>SBFI01000346.1 GCA_006227875.1 Acidobacteriota bacterium | reverse complement strand
TGTCGAATCTCTGGCGACGGCGGCTATCGTATCCTAGCGTCCTGGCCGGTCGGGAAGGAATGAAATTCCGCAGCCCCACGGAGAGACCACTTGACCGATCCTACGCGGCCCGATGAGGCCCCGCCCCTGGGGATGTTGATAGCGGCCTTTGCTGCCGTCTACATCATATGGGGCTCGACCTATCTGGCCATCCGTTTTGCCATCGAGACGCTGCCGCCCTTTCTGATGGCCGGTGTCCGCTTTCTTATCGCGGGCGGGTTGCTCTATTTGTGGGTGCGCTGGCGGGGAACCGCTCGACCCGAACGGCGCCACTGGGTAGGAGCTACGGTGGTCGGGGGGCTGCTGCTCCTGGGGGGCAACGGCGGCGTGGTTTGGGCGGAGCAGACCGTGCCGTCGGGCCTGGCGGCGCTGATGGTGGCCACCGTCCCCTTGTGGATGGTGCTCATCGATTGGTGGCGGCCGGGGGGAACACAGCCGGCCAGGATCGTCCTGTTGGGGGTGGTGATCGGTCTCGTGGGTATGGTCCTGCTGGTGGATCTGGAGGAGACCCGGAGTGGGACCGTACACGGGTTGGGTGCCCTGGTGTTGATCCTCGCTTCGCTGTCGTGGGCTACCGGCTCCCTCTACTCGCGCCGGGCCAATCTGCCCCGCTCGCCGTTCCTGGCTACCGCCATGGAGATGGTGATGGGGGGTGCGCTTCTGACGACCGCGGGTCTGGCAACGGGGGAGCTGGGGTCGTTCGATCCGGCTCGGGTCTCGGGGCGGAGCGTGGCGGCGGTGATCTATCTGATCGTCTTCGGCTCGATCATCGCCTTTACCGCCTATATCTGGTTGCTGCGGGTGGTGGCGCCGGCCAAGGCGGGTACCTACGCCTATGTCAATCCGGTGGTGGCGGTGGCGCTTGGCTGGGCACTGGCCGGCGAGGAGGTCACCTGGCGCACCGTCATCGCCGCGACCATCATCATTCTGGCGGTGGTGCTCATCACCTCCCACCGGCGTCGGCCGCTTCCCGACGACTAGCCTCTAGGGCTTGGGTCCGACAAGCCACTCGGCGACGGCACGGGCCACCACATCACCGGCGGCATCGACGAGATCGGCACGAGCCTCGTGAGTCTGAGGCTCGCGGCCGTCAGGAAGCTCGCATCTCGCCTCGGCGGTGATCTCGCCCCTCGCCTTCTTGACGTACTCCAGGGTCAGCCGGGTGGGAATGCCGCGGGCGTGCGGGGGCATGGCCACCGTCATGGCGAGTCCGGTGGTGAGCTCCCCCAGGTTGGCCAGCGCCACCGCATGAATCGATTGGAGGTGGTTTCGGAGACCCGGGCGATCCTGCATCCGGACCTTGGCGTAACCCGGTTCCAATTCCACGACGCGGGCGCCGATGGTACCGGTGTAGCGGGCGTAGCGTCCGATCTTCCAGCTGAAGAGACGCTTGCCACCGGGGCGGTCCCGGAGCTTCTCCCACTGGCGCAGAATCGGATGGTCGGGTTGCTTCGAGCTCATGTCGAGGCTCAGCGGAGAGCCTAGCACGCCGGGCTGTGTTATAAGCAGAGCCATGAGCAGCAAGGAAGGTGGAGGTCTCTACGAGAAGGTCCTGGAGGGACTGGGGAAAGGCGCCAGCCTGCCCGAGCTGCGGCCACCCCGTGCCTCGGCGTCGATCGTTCTCTGGCGTCGAAACCCGGAGCGTGGGTTGGAGGTATTCTGGATCAAGCGCGCCGAGATGCTTGCCTTCATGGGTGGTTGGTATGCCTTCCCGGGCGGCGGTATAGCGCGAACCGATGGGCAGATCGAGGTCGAGGGTCTTCCCCGGGGGATCGACGGCGCGCCCCCGGATGCCGCCCTGCCGGAGGCCGTGACTCAGGGGGTCGACGATCTCGGGCCGATTCTGGCCCCGGGGCTCGTAGCCGGCGCCCTGCGCGAGCTATTCGAGGAGACCGGTTTGTTGGTGGCCGCCGGGCTCGATGGCGGGGAGATGGCGGCCGACACCTCGGCGATCCTGGCTCGGGCCCAGGGGGCCCTGCTCGAAAAGACCACCGATTTCCAATCGATCCTGACCGAGCACGGGTGGCGTCTCGATGCCTCGAGCCTGGTCTATGCCGGCCGGTGGCTGACACCACCGCTGGGTCCGGTGCGTTTCGACAATCGGTTCTTTCTGCTCGAATGGCCGTCCGACAGAGGTCAACAACCGGTGATCCATCCCGGCGAGGCCGAGCTGGGGGAGTGGGTGAGACCTGGTGACGGCCTGCGGCGCTGGCAGAACGGCGAGATCGTGACCGCGCCGCCCATCCTCCATATTCTGGAGGTACTGGGTGAGGGTGGGGTCGACGAGGGGTTGGAGAAGTTGCGGCGGCCGGAAGAGATCAACCTGGGTCCTTTCCGGCGCGTCGAGTTTCGGCCGGGTGTGGTGCTCTTTCCCCTGGCTACCCCGACCCTGCCACCGGCGCTTTTTACCAACGCCTATGTGGTGGGCAGCGGTGACGCGGTCCTCATCGATCCGGGCTCACCATTCGAGCGGGATATCTCGTGGCTCGAGCGCGGTCTCGAGGCGCTTCGAGAGCAGCACGGCCGACGGGTGACGGCGATCTGGTTGACCCACCACCATCCCGATCATGTTGGGGGTGTCGAGGCGCTTCGCCGGGCGTTGGAAGTACCCGTTCTGGCTCACGCGGCCACGGCCGAGCGGTTGGCAGCTACGGGCATTGCGGTCGACGGCGAGCTGGTCGACGGCGAGCGGGTAGTGCTGGCCGGTGGTCCCCCGTTTCCGATGCGCGTGATCCACACACCCGGGCACGCGCGCGGCCACCTGTGCTTTCTGGACGAGACCTTCGGGTCGCTGATCGCCGGGGACATGGTGGCCGGTGCCGGCACCATCGTCATCGATCCCCCCGAAGGCAACATGGAAGACTATCTTTCCTCGCTGGACAAGCTCTTCGATCTCGCTCCCCAGGCCCTGTTCCCGGCCCATGGGCCGACGATCAAGAACGCCCGGGCCAAGCTCGAGGATTACCGCCGACATCGGCGGTGGCGCGAGGAGCGGGTCCTCGAGGCCTGGAGCGAGGGGCTCAGGGAACCGGTTCAGATGCTGGAGCGGGTCTACGACGACGTGCCGGCGATAGCTCACCCCCTGGCCGAGCGCCAGATCGTGGCGCACCTGGAACGACTGAGATACCTCGGTAGGCTCTAGGAGCTCAGGGCACCTGAACCCGGCCGCCGACGTCGCTGAAGTATATGCCTCCACTACCGTCGCGGCCGACCGAGAGATCCCCGGTTACATGGCTGACGTCGATACCCCCGGAGCCATCCTCGTTGATGCTCACGCTGCCGCCGACCTGGGTGATGTTGATACCACCCGAGCCGTCCTCACCGATGTGGACGCTGCCGCCGACGTCGGCGATGGTGATCTCCCCGGATCCGTCCTGGTCGATCTCGAGCTCACCCGTGACCTTGCGGATCTCGAGCTCCCCCGACCCATCGGTGATCCAGACGTCACCCTCGACACCGGTGATATCCAGCTCCCCGGAGCCATCCGTGATCTTCACACTGCCACCGGCGTCGCGGATGTCGATCTCACCCGATCCGTCCTTGAGTTGAAGCGCGCCGACATTGGAGAATTCCGCCGAGCCGCTGCCGTCCTCGACTTTGAGCCCCAGCGAGCTGGGCACCGCGATGACCAGATCGAGGTGGGCATGTGAGTCCCGCCAGCCCGGGCCATCCGGGATATCGGCCACCACCACCAGGGTGTCGCCTTTGCGGTCGGTCTTGAGCTGGATTTCGCTCAGACGATCCTCGCTCGAGGCGCAAGCGGTGCCATCGATCCGAACCTCGCCCAGCCCGCTCTGACCCTCGACCCGCAGGCTGCCGGCGGCGGCCTCGATCCGCAGCTGGTCGGCGCCCCCGGCATCCAGCACTGCCTCACGTGGCGCCTCGTAGGGACAGTCTTCGGCAAATGCGACCGAGGTGACGGCTACGAAAAGGAATACGGTCAGCAAACAGCAAACACTCTTGCTCATCAGTGTCCTCCAGAAACAGTTCTCTCTCCCTGAGCTACGGATGCTCGAGAGCCCGGTTTCGTTTAGATGAATCTAGCCGCTAGGAGTACTTCACCGGCTCGAGACCGAGGAGCCGTCGCAGAAAGGCCAACTGGCCGATGTGGTGCGACTCGTGCTGGAGCAGAAAGGCGATCCCACCGAGCACACTCGCATTCTGGATGATGTCGCTCCAGGCGTCGGGGGAGCTCTGCCGCAGCTCCTCTTCGCTGATCCCCTGAAAACGACTCTCCAGCAGGTGGCTTACCTCCTCCCATGCGATCCGAAGACCCTCGAGGGTCGGCAGATCGTCTCCGACCTCGTCCACGGTCTTGATCCGCTCGGCGATGTCGTGGAAGGGACTCTCCGCCTCGATCCCCAGGTATCTGGCCAGGTAGTAGCGGGCCTCGAGAAGATGAAAGGCGATGAACCGCACGTTGTTCGAGGTGCCCTCGATCCGCTTGGCCGCGTCGGTGTCGCCAATCCCGCTGAGAGCGCTGAGAAAGAGTCCGGTGTTCATGTGGAGAATCTGCATGAACGGACGGATCAGCTCGTTGGATGTGTCCATCTTTGTGCCTCCTGAGTTAGACGGCAAACCAACAAACAGTCTCGAGTAATGCAGGCTAACACAGGCTCCGGCCCGCCGATTCGATCTATGATTCGCACCTATGGAGATGCAGCATCACATTCGGCTGTCACCCGACCACCTGGTGGGGAACGAGGGGATCGGGCGCTATGTCCTGCTGCCGGGAGACCCCTCTCGGGCCGAGCGGATTGCACAGCAGTTCGAGAGGCTCGAGGTGCGGGAGAACCCGCGCGGCTTTCATGCCTACCTCGGAAAGCTACCTGCGCCGGGAGGAACCGCAGCGGTGGATGTGTTGGCCATTCCTACCGGCATCGGCAGCGCCTCGACCGAGGTGGTGGTGCATGAGCTTCTGGCCTGCGGCGCTCGACGGCTGGTGCGAGTAGGTTCTTGTGGCACGAGTACCCCATCCATCCGTCCCGGCCAGGTGATCATCGCCACCGGTGCCGTGCGAGACGAAGCCACTACATACAGTTACGCACCCGAGGGATTCCCCGCGGTCGCCCACCCCACGGTGGTAGCCGCCCTGACCGAGGGAGCGCAGCGGGCGGGTCTGGCGGAAGAGACCTTCCGCGGTCTGTGCCACAGCAAGGCGTCCCTCTACGGCCGGGAGTTCGGCCACGGCCCGGCGGGAGAGCGCAATCTCGAATATGTCGCGTGGCTGCGGAGATGCGGTGTCATCGCCAGCGAAATGGAGGCCTCGGCCCTCTTTGTCCTCGCCACCGCAGCTGAGCAGGAGGTGGTGTCGGTGGCCGGCAGTGCCGGGTCCGCCGAGTGTCAGGCCGGAGCGGTGCTGGCGGTCTTCGCACGGGACGATTCCCACATGAAGTTCGACGCGGAAGCGGCTCGCCTGGCCGAGGAGCGGGCGATCGGGATCGCCCTCGAAGGTGTACGCGTCTGGGCAGAAAAGGACCGCGACGTATCCTGAAGCGGCCGGCCCGACCACGCGCTTTCTGCGCGCGGTGCCCGCCGGCCGGAGCGGGTGGGGGAGCCCCAAGTCCTCGAGCCCGTGAGTCATCTACCGCGCGAGGCTGAACCCCTCCGCCTCCGGCGCCAGCTCGATCTCCTGCGGTAGATGGATACCCGAGACCCAGACGACCCGCTGGCGCTCGAGGTCCTTCTTGAGCCGCCGCCAGGCCCCCTCGATCTGGGCATAGCTGACTACCTTGCTGGCCTTGCCCCAGGTACTCTCGAGATCCTTCGGTCGCGTCGTCGTCCAGACATAGAGGGGCACCTGGAGCCGCTCCAGAAAGCGTCGAACCTGGGCGGCGGTCAGATTGCTGTCATCCTGCCGCTGATCTCCCAGATACAGTACGACTGCGCGCCTGCTTCTGCCGCCGGTCGCGGTGATCCCGGCCACCGCAACCGCATCGGCAAGGCGCTGTTTGTCCCTGGGATCGGGCCACAGGCGGGCGTGGGTCATCAGCTGTAGAAGATCTCCGTGCTGGGAGGTCAGGACCGTCGAGGGTGGGAAGAGGTCGTACAGTCCCTGTACGCTGGCGTGGCGGCGGGGGACCGGCCATAGGAACTGGAGACGCCAGTCCTGTGCGCGCTTGGTGGCACCCGTGGAGGCGGCCCCGCTGCGTGCGAAAGTCGGGTTATAGCCGGCGGGTCGGCGCTGCTCATCGATCGACGCCTGGGTCGAAGGGTCCCTGACCATGACGATGTCGGCCACGCCGGTCTCGATGGCGGCTACCCGGAGAGATCGATCGCCGCTGAGGAACAACCCCTCGAGATCCTCGGGGGCCGGGTCTGCGACTCCTTTGTCGAGCCGAACGGGAACCGCGGTGAGCTCGGTGCTCACCCGGTCGGCGTAGGTGCCGCCAAAGATGGCCTCGACGACCGAGGTGATGCTCTCCGCGAACTCCAGCTCAGCGCGCAGAAAGTGAATCTGCCCGGGATGGTGGGGAGGCAGCTCGAACTCTCGGGGATCCGGAACATCGAGGGCCTGGCCATCGAAGTAGATCCGGATCGACGTCGGATTGGCGCCCGCGAGGCTCTCCCAGGTCAAATGGGCTGTACGGGAGTCTCCACTGTCGGTTGCCCCGAGGATGAGCTCGGCTTCTGCCGGTTGTCGGGGGAGGTTGATCCACTGCTGAGCCCGGCCTACTTCCTCGTTGTCGTTGTCGAAGGCGATGGCCAGCATCTCGTGCGGCGCCAGCTCTTGGCCAAAGTCGTATTCCAGAGTCCAGGGCTCGGAGTCGAGGGTGCCGATGATCTGCCCGTCGAGATGCAGGTCGACCCGCTCGACACCGTCGGCCACCGCGAGCTGAATGGTCTGAGCCCCCAGGACCAGACCCAGAAAAAGAGAGGTGAAAGAGATCATGAGGCCTCCTTTTGGTGGTCGAAGACGCCGTGGTCGAGGAAATGGACGATCTGCTCGATGACTTCGCCGCTGAACATGATGAAGGTGTGGCTGTAGGGAAGGATGAGGAAGTCGGTCATACCGGGGGTCTTGGCACTTTCCACCGAAACCGCACCATCATCCACACCCGGGATCAGCTCCGAGAAGACCGGATTGACGCTGGCGTCGCCCGCAATCACACCGAGCTCGAAATCGACCGGACCGAGCGTCTGGGGCACGCTCGAGGGGTCGGTTCCCAACTCCTGGCCGGCGGGTCCCAGGGTGAGCTCGAAAAGCGGGTTGTCAGACAGCAGATCCACCATCTCGCTGCCCGCGCTTGGCGGGCTGAGCATGACGACACGCCCCAGATTTGGAGGGTGTTGCCGGGCCAGGTGGTAGCGGACGACGACGCCACCCATCGAATGGGTCACAAAGTGGACCGTTCTCTCGGGGTCGGCATAGCAGTTGGCGAGCTTTTGGCCGAGGAAATCGGACAGCTCGTCGATGCTCTTCTTTCTCGACGGGTAATCGAGGTTGACGACCTCGTATCCCTTGGATCGGAGCGCCGACTCGATACGCCACATAGAGTTGCTGGTACGGGCGATGCCGTGGAGGAGGATGACCGTCTCGTCTCTTGGCGGCGGCGTGGAATCCGGATCCTCGATCGGTTGCACACAGCCGACCTGGACCAGGG
>SBFI01000252.1 GCA_006227875.1 Acidobacteriota bacterium | reverse complement strand
CCACTAGAAAGCTCCGCCCGTCCTCCGTTCAGATTCCGAGCAGCCGCGGCAGGTCTTCCTCCAGGGCGGCGTCGGCCTCGGCTTGGCTCTCACCGATGGCGATGACGTCCATCTTGCCAAAGCCGGCCAACGGACCGGTGTTGTAGAACGCAAAGCGGCCCCGCCTTGTACGGGCATCGAAGACCTCCTCACCCACCATCGCCAGTAAATCGGCAAAGGAGGCGCCGACCAGATTGGGATAGACCACATCCTGGGCACGGTAGGGCGGCCGCGGCGGTCCCACGAGACGATCCAACAGCGCCATGGGCGAGCTCGTGCCTCCCCACCGGCCGTTGCACTCGGTAAACCGGAGTTGGAAATCACTCAGCGGATCGCCAACCACCACGAAGTCGAAGGAGCAGCGACCGACATAACCGAGCGCCTGGAGAGCGGCGGCGACATCGAGCGAGGCCGCGGCCAGTTTGTCGTTGACGGCCTGCGGCAGGCTCGAAGGTCGACTGCCGATAAAGACCTTTTGCTCACCCTTCAGAATTTGCTCGTAGATGCCGTCCAGCCGGGGCAGACCGGCTCCGGCCGGTGGGATCCACATCTGGGTCGAGGGAGAGATATCGGCCTCTTCCCAAGCTACCGCCAGGACCTCTTCCTCGCCGTTCCATTCGGTCCGCGCGAGGAAGTCGCGCACCAGGGTCTCGACCCCGGCTTCGCCGGCTTGCTTCAGATCCGATGCCTCGAAGACCGCATTCCCCATCGCCGAAGCACAACGTAGACGTTTGAGGGCAACCCGGCGATGGTGCTCCGCCAGCCGCAACAGGTGACCGGCCAGGGCAGCTATTTCGGCAGCGCGGTGGGTTTCGACCAGCCAGCCCTCGCCGAGCGTCAGCTCCACCACTTCTCCAAACAGCGCTTTGTCGTTGGCAATCCAGGTGGCTGGGGGTGGCGGACCGACGACGGACACGCTTACTCCCGTCTCGGCCGCCAGGCGACGCCCCAGCTGCCATACCGCCTCGATACCCATGAAGGGGTGGATCACCAAACCACCCCCTTCCCTGGCCCGTTCTACAAGTTGGTTCCAGACCGCACCGTCACCGCAGGCTTGGGCAACAGCCATCAGACCGGCGACGGGCTCAGCCAGGAGAATCTCGACTTCGCCCAGACCCAGGCGCTCGCGGCAGTAGTCCTCGTAACCGAGAGTGGGTGGAGTCACCGCCGCCACCAGATCGCCCGAATGCGCTCGCAGACGTGCGCGGTGCTGGTACTCTTCGACGCCGGTAATGTCGACGAGAAAAGGAATCTCCGAGAAGTCGTCGAAGTGAAGAACCGGCCAGGAGATTGCAGCGCCATCCCACATCTGACCGGTATAGGGCTCGAGTCGCGCGGCCAGGTCGAGCCGCGCGGCCAATGGCGCCACCCTGCGGCGGGTCTTTTCGAGTACCTCCTCCGGCGACCGGCTCATTTCGTCATCCACCCTGTATGTTCTACCACGGTCGGGGTGCCAAACTGAGTATGATTCCCTCGAATGCGCGAAAGACCCAACCACTTCTACCGGCAATCCGCGGTCATCCCCTACCGCTTCCGCCAGGGCGAGCTGGAGCTCCTGCTCATTACCTCACGCAACCAGAAGCGCTGGATCATCCCCAAAGGCATTGTCGAGCCGGATCTCTCCCCTGCCGCTTCGGCCGAAAAGGAAGCCCTGGAGGAGGCCGGTGTGGAAGGGACGGTCAGCACCCAACCGATCGGCAGCTATCGGTACGACAAGTGGGGCGGTACCTGTGATGTGGAGGTGTTCGTGCTCGAGGTCGAACGGGTTCATGATGAGTGGGCCGAGGCCCACCGCCGACGGCTCTGGCTGTCGCCGGCCGCCGCCGCGAATCGGGTCGACGAGGAGGAACTGGCGCAGCTCATCACCGACCTCGGATCCTTTCTCGACAAACCCTGACTCCACCTATTCTTCGACACTGGTGTGGTCGTGGACGATCACCCAACGCCCCGAGATCTTGCGGAAGATCAGGGTAAAGACGCCACCCGAGCTCTCCCCTCCCCGCTCCAGCTGCCAGCGACCGAGCACCCAAGCGGCATCGGGACTGAGCGAGTACACCTCGATCTCCTCGAAGCTCAGACTACCCATGCTCGACTTGCCGCCGCCATAGGTCTCGCGGTACTTCTCCAGCGTCGTCTCCCAGCCCCGATTGACCCGTCCACCCGAGGTGAAGATCAGATCCGGGCTCTCCCAATAACCGTCCATAAAGCCCTCGAGGTTGCCCCGATTCCAGGCCTCGCTCTGGCCGTCGAGCAGATCGACGATCACCGCCGTCAACTGCGGGTTCTCGTTTGGGGCAGACCCGCCAACAACCACGCCGATAGTCATGAAAATCGAGAAAGTGACCGCCTTCAGCCGCTTGCTTCTCACAGGTCTATTCATAAGAGCCCCCTTTCCTGCCCGGTCCAGCATATTCCAACGGTCTCCCGGGTAGCCAAAACCTCACCCCCTCGGATCCCGTAAATCAGGTATCGCCCCTCCGGGCGGAAAGGTGTTTGCTATGCGCGCAACTCGACAAACGGCCTGGGTAGCTCTTCTTCTCACGCTCTTGACTCCTGCCGGACTCCTCGCCGGGCATAAGGTCAAATTCGGCCATCTCACCAGACGGTCTTCCCGAGGCGGGAATCACCACCATGACACAGGATCGCCTCGGATTCATTTGGCTCGGCACCCCGAATGGGCTCGTCAAGTACGACGGCTACGGCTTCACCTCCTACAAGCCCGATCCCAAAGACCCCGACAGCATCGGCGGACGGCTGGTGATGTCGCTCTACGAAGACAGAGCCGGAGAGCTGTGGGTCGGAACCCGGCGTGGCGGGCTCAATCGCTTCGATCGAGCGACCGAAAAGTTCGTTCGCTATATGAACGACCCTGACGACCCCAAGAGCATCAGCTTCGATGCGGTGAGTGCGATCTTCGAGGATGGCCGCGGCGATCTGTGGGTGGGTACCGGCGACATGGACTCGAAGGACGCGGCCGGCGGGCTCAACTTCTTCGACCGGGACTCGGGTACTTTTATCCGTCGCTTTCACGACCCCGACGACCACAACACTTTGAGCCACAACGTGGTGACTGACATTCGAGAGGACACCGAAGGAAATCTGTGGATCGCCACCGCCGGCGGGCTCAATCGCATGAACCGGGAGACCGGAGTCGTCACTCGATTCCTCCACGACTCCGAAGACCCGGAGAGCCTGAGCCACGACTACGTTTTCTGCCTGGCCATAGACCATGAGGGCAACGTTTGGGTCGGCACCAAGGGTGGTCTCGACCGGTTCGACCCGGAAAGCGGTGGCTTCGACCACTTCCGGCATGACCCCGAGATCCGCGGAAGCTTGAGCAGCAACAGCATCTCCACTCTTTTTGTCGACCGGGAGGGGACGCTCTGGGTTGGTACCTGGCATGGTGTTCTCCACCGCTTCTGGCCGGAAGAAGGGGCCTTCTCCAAGTTCGCACACGACCCCGATGATCCCTACAGCCTGAGCTCCAATAGGGGGATCATGACCATCTACGAGGACCGAACCGACATCTTGTGGGTCGGCACCTGGCCCGGTGGTCTCAACAAGCTCGACCCGTTCTCCGGCAAGTTCCCCCACTACGGACACGAGCCCGAGAACCCCAACAGCCTGAGCAGCGACCAGGTCATCGCTTTTCACGAGGACCGCGCCGGCAACCTCTGGATCGGTACCAAAGGGGGCGGGCTCAACCGGTACAACGCGGCGAGTGAGACCTATACCCACTATCGCCATAGCCCCGAGGATCCGACGAGTATCGGCTCGGACCGGATTCTGGCCATCCTCGAGGACCGATTCGGAACCATCTGGATCGCCGCCGCGGGGGCCGGGCTCGACCGTTTCAACCCCGATGGCGAGACCTTCACGCATTTCAGGCACGATCCCGATGATCCCAGCTCGCTGAGCGATAACTACGTGCTCGACCTGCTCGAGGACAGTGCGGGGCGCTTCTGGGTAGGAACCGTCGAGGGTGGGCTGAGCCTCTTCGATCGCTCCTCAGGGACCTTCGAAGTTCAAAGCGCCGGCAGAGATGATCCGAGCAGCCCGACCTTTGTGCGGCTGATCCACGAGGACAGCAACGGCACCATATGGCTCGGTACGGAGGGAGGATTGGTCC
>SBFI01000342.1 GCA_006227875.1 Acidobacteriota bacterium | reverse complement strand
CGATATCGCCGGTCAGACACCGGCCGCGAGTGTCTTTTACGAACCTCGATCTTACGAGCGAGGAACCGGTCGCTCCATACTGTCTAGTCGCTCCGCTTGCAGACCACCAGCCCGTCACCGCCACGCTGAGGTCTTTCCACGGTGAGAGGCTCCCGGTAGGAGCGACGTCCAGCACGGGCGAGGTTCCACAAGGCGCCCGGGAGACCCTCCGGGATGCTCCTGGCGAGCGGGGCTCTCCGCAAGCGCATCCCCACCAACCACCGGAGGCTACCAACCGACCGGCGCGCAGCGGAGCGCAGGCCCGGTCCATATCTTCGAAGTCTGAGAGGACCGGGCCGTCCCCAAGCCAGGGGCATCCCGGATGGTCTCGCACCACTGGAGGCTCGGCCGGCGGGCACCGCGCGCCGAAGGCGCGTGGTCGGGTGGGCCGCTTCAAAGCAGATCCGGCACGCAGCTAGTATGCTGCCCACACCGCGACCGGAGAAGATGACATGCGCATTGCACTCATTCAGCAGCACGCCACGAACGACAAGCAGGAGAACCTCGAGCGGGGTCTGGAGGCGCTGGAGGAGGCCGTCGCCAATGGCGCCGAGCTGGTCTGTTATGCCGAGCTGGCCTTCGAGCCCTTCTATCCCCAGCGGCCGGCCGGCTCCGATTTCAAAGCGCTGGCCGAGCCGGTGCCGGGACCGATCACCGAGTCCTTCTCGGCCAGGGCCGCCGAGCACGGCGTGGTTGTGGTGCTCAATCTGTTCGAACGCGACGGGGACCTGACCTATGACTCGTCACCGGTGATCGATGCCGACGGCACGCTGCTCGGTTGCACGCGGATGGTCCACATCACCGACTATCCCTGCTTCCACGAGCAGGGCTACTACACCCCGGGTGACACCGGCACCCCGGTTTACTCCACCAAGGTAGGCCGCATCGGGGTGGCCATCTGCTACGACCGTCACTACCCCGAGTACATGCGGGCGCTGGCGCTCGCGGGCGCCCAGGTCGTGATCGTGCCCCAGGCCGGTGCCGTCGACGAATGGCCCGAGGGGCTCTACGAAGCGGAGATGCGGGTCGCCGCTTTTCAGAACGGCTACTACACAGCGTTGTGCAACCGGGTGGGCGAAGAGGAGTGTCTGACTTTTGCCGGCGAGTCGTTTGTCTGTGACCCGGCCGGCCGCATCGTCGGTCGCGCCCCGGCGCTCGAGGACTCCATCCTCTACGCCGATCTCGATCTGAGCGAGGTCGACTCCTCCCACGCCCGCCAGCTCTTTCTTCGCGACCGGCGACCCGAGCTCTACGCTCGGTGGTTGGCCAAGGAACCCTCTTAGGGCGGGCTACTTGTCGTCGGTGGGCGTGGACTCGCCGGCCGAGGGCGTGGTCAAGGCCGCCGGGTCGAGCGACTTCACATGCACATCCCGCTGCGGAAAGGGGATCTCGATCCCAGCCTCCGCCAGTGCTTTGTTGATCGCCACCCGCAGCTCGCTGGAGACGCGCAGACCCTTGTTGAAATCGGCGATCCAGGCCCGCAGCTCGAAATCGAGCGCGCTGTCCCCGAACCCTCTGAACAGGGCTGCCGGCTCGGGGTCCTCGGTCACCTCGGGGTGATCATTGGCTAGACCCAGCAGGATTTCGATCACGGTTTGGGGATCGGTGCCGTAGGCCACCCCCACTGGCAAGCTGACCCGACGGTGGCGGTCGGAGAGCGTCCAGTTGACCAGCTGACCAGCGAGCAGCTCTCCGTTGGGGATGATCACCTCGGCGCCGTCGAATGTGCGTATCGTGCTGGAGCGGATACCGATCTGCTGCACCCGACCCTGGAGAGTATCGATCTCGATCAGGTCGCCGACCCCCATCGGCCGCTCGAACACCAGGATCAGACCCGAGATGAAGTTCTTGACCAGATCCTGCAGCCCGAAGCCGATCCCTACACCCAGGGCCCCTGCCAGCAGAGCAACATTGCTGAGATCGATACCTGCGGCCGCCAGAGCAATGAAGAAACCGATGCCGATGATCAGGTAGTTGACCAGCATCGAGATCGTGGATGGGACTCCCCGGTCGAGGTCCGTGCGCGGATAGACATCCTCCTCCAGGAGAAAGCGCACGAACCGCGAGATCATCACCGCCGCAAAGATGGTGAGGACAAAGGTGAAGACGTCACCGAGCGATATGGAGAGGGTGCCGCGAGTCCAGTGCCAGTCTAGGAGCGACCTGAGCCATTCTTGTACCGGCGCCAGGAGCTGGAACTCCGAGAGAGTGCGAACGATCCAGAAGTAGAGGGCCGAGAGGTGAACCAGGGCAATACCCCGCCGCTGGAGGAGCTCGGTGTGCGAACGGATCGAGTTGAAGGACTGGGCCCGAGGGGTCCCCAACAGCACCATCACCAGCCCGTCCAGAACCAGAGCACCGACAAAGAGCACCAGGGCATAGCGAAAGCTCGCCAGGGTGGCCGAGGTGAGGAGGTCGGCAAGACTGACGCGACCCACCAGGTTGGCGAGCAGGGCAAGCGCCACGATGACCGAGGCCAACCGGATCGCCCGGTATCCCGCTCGCCACCAGCGACTGTTCTGCCTTTCGGTCCTGGCACCGGTGCCCTGCACCCTCAGACCGTGGATCAGGATCAGTAAGGCGGCCACCTGGACCAGCAACAGCAGCAGACGATGTACAAGACCCACCTCGAAGAAGAGAGACCGGAGCTCGTCCAGCGCCAGCACCAGGATCATCGCGTAGGCCGCTCCCCGCAGCCGGGGATCCACCATCCCAGGTAGCAGTCGCGCCAACGGAACGAGGATGAGCAGCGCGTTCAGGTCGTAGACAGCGAGTGGTGCGTTCGGATAAATGAGGCGGGTGGCCATGAGCGACAGCAGCAGCGCCGATGCCAGCGGGTGACGAAACAGGTAGGTCGCAGCCTTGAGCGCCTCGTGGGACAGTGTCCAGGTTCGGCTGCGGCGATCGAGCACCGAGAGCAGCGCCCACAGAGCGGCAAAGACGAGGAGCTGGAGGACAATCCTTCCCTTGTAGCGATCGACGAAGCTGGTGACGGCCGCCCCATCCTTGCGCCAGCTCTCTACCACCGCGCCAATCCCGACATCGGCGCTCCCCGGCCGCAGAAGCTCCCACACCGGTGCCTCGTCACGCTCGAAGAGCGATTCCCGACGCCGGGTCACCTCCTCTTCGATGTCGCCGAGGAGCTCATGCACGGCAGCCGCCTGCTCCGCCAGCTTCGCCTGCAGACTCAGTACCCTCTGCAGACGCTCGACGACGAGTGTCGTCGTCTCCTCGTGCTTGGCCACCACCAGAGCGATGCGGGCTGACAGCTCTTGCGGGATCTCCACCTCGCCCACCGCCTCGCGCGTCTGAACCCACTCGGCCTGCATGGTGGCGAGCCGATCTCTGGCGCTCTCGAGCTCCTCGGCCCGAGAGTCCACCTGCGTCTCCCAGCTTTCGACCCGCAGCTGCCCGCCCTCCCATCTCTGCTGCAAGTCGCGCAGATCCCGGAGCGAGGTCTGCGCCAGCTGCTCGGTCTCGACAGCCTTCCTGCCTTCGGCCAGCGGCTCGTCGAGCGTCACCAGCTGCTCGGCAATCGCTTCAACTACCGGAACGGGTGCCAGGCTCCCCTGGATCTCGGCGAGCTCGTCTTCCGCCTGCTCTGTCTTGCGGGCGATCTCCGAAAGCGGCGTAGGCGCAGCGACGGCACCCTCGCCAGGCGGCTGGGTTACCTCTGCAGGCGCCTGAGAGGGCTGCTGTGGGGGTTGATCCTGGGCCAGCCCGAGTTGAGGGAGAAGAAACGCCAGGGCAAAGAAAAGTCCTGCGACGTTCGCCGGTAGTCCTTTTCTCATGGAGCCAAGAGTCTTGCCCCGGCCCCCTTCGATGTCAACCCACCAGTGACGACTGCGCTCTGTCGTCCAAAAAGTGGAACCGGACGGGTTCGCGTGCTACTTGAAGACGTTCAGCAGTTTCAGGATCCAGATCAGCAGCATGGCGCCGACCACGGCGACGATCCAACGCACGATGGCACCACCGGCAAGACCCAGGGTGCCGGCGAGCCAGAAGCCGAGGGCCGAGCCGACGATACCGACGATGACGTTGGCGATGATGCCCATCTGGGCGTCCGTCTTCATCACCAGGCTGGCGGCCCAGCCCACTACTCCACCAATGATCACGGTAATCAGGATGTCCATCAGAATTCCCCCTTCTTGTCGAACGCCGCCGGCAGCCCACTCTGCCGCAGCGAATTCCCCCTAACAACGGAACATGGTCACGGTAGCAATCCTGGTAGTGTCGGTCAAGCAAGCGACAGCGATCGCGCCGACGACCGACAAAGAACCTGGTGGGAGACTGAACCATGACCCTGGACCATAGACTTCGGACTTCGACGATTCTGGTGACACTAATTGCCGCACTAGCTCTGCTCGGGTGCCAAGCGAAGAACCCGGCTCCGACCGACGAAGCCGGCACAGCATCGGCTCCAGCCGCCTCCTCCAACGCTGCAGGGGCTCCGACCGCGGAAGAGCTGGCCAACGCCACCTACCACGGGATCTACGACCAGCCGGTGACACTGGTCGGCGGCAGCTGGGAGGGCGATCCCTTCGAACCGGGTGCCGCCAGCCGACCGGCGGTCGGGTTGGTCAAACATTTCTGGATGGGCGGCGATCTCGGAGGCGACGGAGCCGAGGAAGCGGTGGTCCTGTTGTGGGAGAGCTCAGGCGGCACGGGCACCAACAACTACGTGGCGGCAATGGGCCGGCACGACGGCGAGATCGTCAACCTCGGCACCGCGCTCATGGGTGACCGGGTGCAGCTCAAAGAAGCGCGGATCACCGACGGCAAGGTCGAGCTCGACGTCGTGCAGACGGGTCCCGAAGATGCGGCGTGTTGCCCCTCTCAGAAGGCCACACGGGTCTGGGCCCTGGACTCGGACGGTCTGGCCGAAGTCGCCTCGGAGGTCACGGGCACCCTGTCCGTCGAAGATCTCGGCGGTCCGGAGTGGGTGCTGACGCATTTCAACTGGGACCAGCCGGCGCCGACTGAGCCCGAAGTCACGATGGTCTACGAGGAAGGGCGGCTGGCCGGCACCAGTGGCTGCAACCGCTACACCGCCGGTGTCGAGGCGGGCGAGACGGCGGCCGATCTGGTCCTGGGTCCGGCCGCCGGCACCCGGATGGCCTGCCCCGAGGAGCAGATGGCGGTCGAGGACCGCTTCCTCGAGCAGTTCGGAGGGGTCAGCGGCTTTGGCTTTCTGGCCGGCAAGCTGGGTCTGTCCTGGAGTCTGGAGGACGCTTCGGGGGTGATGCTCTTCCGGCCTCGGGAGCGGGCGGAGGAAGGGTCATCCGAAGGGTGATCGCGATCTAGGTCGCCGGCCGGCACGGAGGCCGACCGCTTCGAGCCGGCCACAGGTCATCAGCCGGCGGGAAGGCCGGCCGCTTCGATCTCGTCGACGAGCTGTTTGAAGTTCTTCTCCCCCAGGGCCTCGCGCGCCGCGGCCTGGAGGTCACCCATCACATCATCGATGGTCTTCTCGAGCGGCTCCGACGGCACCAGCGGATCCACCGAAGAGCGAACAAAGACCGCCAACACATCGGCCAGTTGGACCTGATCGAGGGGCATCGACGGGACCAGGCCGCCGCTCTCCGATGCGGTAGTGGTTCTCCTGACCAGATCCGATTCCTCCAGGAATCCCACGATCTTCTCCGCCACCGCCTGCGAGATCAGAAGCCGCTCGGCAATGTTCTCGGTCGTCGGCGGCTCCGCGGCGTCGTGGAACTTTTGGGCGATGAGGGCATAGGTCTTGAGCGTCAGCGACAGGCGGCCCTCCTTTGGCCCGTCCCCGAGGCGCAAATCCTTCTCGAGAAAGTCGAAATGCTGGTGGGTGTAGGCGATCACCAGACCCAGCAGCACGATGACCCAGGTGACATACAACCAGACCAGAAAGATGGGGATCGCCGCCAGCGAGCCATAGAGAATCGAATAGCGAGCCGATTGACCCACCGAGTTGGCAAAGACGTTCTTGGCCACCTCCCAGCCGATACCGGCAACGAGCGCTCCAAACAGAGCGCTTTTCCATTTGACCCGGGTATAGGGAACGATCATGTAGAGCAAAAGAAACCCGAGAAGAGTGAGTGCCAGGGGCAGTGACCAGTCGAGCGTCCTACGGATCAGGCTGCGATCGAGAATGGTGCCGGAAAACAACAACGCCTTGATCCGCGCCGAGGCCGACAGGCTGGCACCCAGAAAGAGCGAGCCCAGCACCAGCACCGAGGTATTGGCGGTGATCCTGCTCACCAGGCGGCGCCGGCGCTGCACGTGCCAGACATCGTTGAAGTTCGATTCGATGCCGTTGAGCAGAAGAATCGCGGTGACGGCCAGAAAAGCAAAGCCGACAAAACCGAACTTGTCGGCATTCTCGATGAGCTCGTTGAGGATAGCGGTGAGCTCGTCCTGACGGGTGGGGAGAAACTGGTCGACCAGGAGTTGCTGGACACCCTTTTTCAAATCGTCCAGGGCCCCAAAGGCGGTAAACAGGGCAAACAGCACCGCCGCCAGCGGCACGATGGCCAGCAGGGTCGAATAGGCCAGCCCCGAGGACCGAATCAAGATGTTGTCTTGTTTGAACTGCTTCCAGACGGCCTGAATGAAATGCCAGCCCCGAATCAGAATCCTCTGGAGGTTCTCGGGCATGGTAACGAGGTTAGCACCGCTGGCTTTCGGTCCTACCGGTGTTGATCGGTGGACCGCGACGCGCGGGCTGGTCAGCTCGATCCCGTCTCGAGCTCTCGGAGGAGCTGCTGTGCGCGCGGATCCTGGGGGGCCAGCTCGTAGAGCTTGCGCGCATATTCGCCGGCCGTCACCACGTCGCCCTGGTCCCGGTTGAAGAGCGCCAGGATCCAGAGCAGCTCGCGGTCCGTCGGATGACGGCGATGGGCCGCGGTCAACACTTCGAGAGCGGTGTCCTCTTGGCCGAGATCATTTAGGGCCACACCATAAACAAAAGCGTAGCGTGGCTCCTCGGGTTGGAGCTCGGCGGCGCGCTCGAGTGCCGCCAGGGCCTCCTCCCGCCGCTGTTGGCGGACCAGGGCGAGCCCGAGAGCGTGGTAGACCTCGGCGCTGTCGGGCTCGACCTCCAAAGCCTTCCTCAGCACCGCTTCCCCCTCCCGATCGCGGCCCTGCTGACGGTAGACATCCGCGAGATTGACAAAGGCGGGAACAAAATAGGGCTCTATTTCCTTGGCCTTTTCGAAGGCGGCCTCCGCCTCGTCCAGCTCCCCGCGGACGGTATGTAGCCACCCGAGGTTGAGGTGTCCCTCGGCGCGGTCCGCATTGATCATCTGCGCCTGGCGATATTCGTCGAGGGCCTCGGCCAGCATCGACTTCTGCTGGTAGTTGAGAAGCGTATCGGGCACTGGTGCCATCACCCGCGCCGCCTCGAGTCTTACCAGTCGAACCGGATCGGCGAGCAACGGTGTGGCCAACCGCAATCGGGTCTGGGGATCGGTCGGCTCGAGCGCTCGCAAGGCGGCAGCACGAACCAGGGGGTCGGCATCGGCGAGGGATTTCTCCACCGTCGCCAGCGACATCGGCGTCAGGTATCGCTGCAGCTGATGGAGCGCCGTCGCTCTCACGATACCGGCCATCTCGGGATCTTCGGCCAGTTTC
>SBFI01000220.1 GCA_006227875.1 Acidobacteriota bacterium | reverse complement strand
TTGGTGCCGTAGTAGCCCTTCGCCTGCTTGAGGATCTTCTTGCGTCTTTGTGCTCTTCGTTTACCACGCCGTACTCGTGCCATCTTCAAGAACCTCGTTTCGGGCTCCCGCTTTGGGGAGCGACGGGACCTGGGTAGAGGACCCGGCAATCGGCCCCGGTGGACAGGTTCGATCCACGGGCAGCCGGTGGGTGATTTATCCGGGGTAGGGCCCCGGGAGGGAGTGCTCGACTAGCCCGTGATCATCCTCTTGATGTCACGGGAAAACTTGCCGACCACGTCAGTGCCCTGACGCAGTCTGCGCTTCCTCTTGGTCGTCTTCTTGGTGAGGATGTGACTCTTCATCGAGCGGCGACGTCTCACCTTGCCGCCCCCGGTTATGTTGAAGCGCTTGGCGGCGCCTCGATGTGTCTTTTGTTTAGGCACTACTCTCTCTCCTAGTTGAATCTCGCCGCGGCGAGACAGACCGGGTATTGTACACCAAGATCGGATCGTTCGACAGGCTATAGCTCCCGGCTGCGGCTCTCGACCAGTTCCCTTAGGCCGGGCAGAAACTCCGCCACCGTCTGCGCCCCGCGGTCCTCGCCGGTCCGCAGCCGCACGGCCACCTGGCCCGCCTCCTGCTCGCGCGCCCCGACCACCAGCATGTAGGGCACCTTCTGCAGCTGGGCCTCGCGGATGCGGTAGCCCAGCTTCTCGTTGCGCCCATCCAGCTGCACCCGGACACCGGCGTCCCGAAGCTGCTCCCGGACGGTCTCCCCATATTCCAGGAACTTCTCCGACACCGGCAACACGACGGCCTGCACCGGCGCCAGCCAGAGCGGAAACGCTCCCCCGGTGTGCTCGATCAGGATGCCGATAAAGCGCTCCAACGATCCCAGCATCGCCCGGTGGATCATCACCGGTTGGTGCTCGGCGCCGTCGGCGCCGATGTATTCGAGCTCGAAGCGCTCGGGCATCGAGTAGTCGAGCTGCACGGTGCCCAGCTGCCACTGCCGTCCCAGGGCGTCGTTGACCTGGAAGTCGACCTTGGGACCGTAGAAGGCCCCCTCTCCCGGGTGGATGGTGTAGTCGATATCGGCGTTGCCGAGGGCCGCCTTCAGCGCCTCCTCGGCCTTGGCCCACATCTCGGCGGTGCCGAGAGACTTTGCCGGCCGGGTGGAGAGCTCGATCTCGATCGACTCGAAGCCAAAGGTGTCGTAGATCTCCATGATGGTGCTGATCATGGCCAGCACCTCGGCCTCGATCTGCTCCTCGGTACAGAAGACGTGGGCGTCGTCCTGGGCAAAGCTCCGCACCCGGGTCAGCCCCGAGGTCACCCCGCTCCGCTCGTAGCGATGGAGACGACCAAAGTCGGAGTAGCGCACCGGCAGATCGCGGTAGGAGCGCAGACGGGTCTTGTAGATCAAGCAGTGGGTCGGGCAGTTCATCGGCTTGACCGCAAACTCCCGCTCGTCCACCTCCGAGAAGAACATCGCCTCGCGGTAGTTGTCGTAGTGGCCGGAGAGATGCCACAGATCCACATCCAGGATCTGGGGGGTGATGACCTCCTCGAAGCCCCGCCGGTTCTGAAGCTCGCGGATGTAGTCGACCAGGGTGTTGTAGATCTCCGCCCCTTTGGGGTGGAAGAGCGGGGTGGCCGGGGCGTGCTCGTTGAAGCTGAACAGATCCAGATCGACACCCAACCGCCGGTGGTCGCGGGCCTTCGCCTGCTCGACCTGCTCCAAGTAGCTCGCAAGCTCCTCTTTCTTGGCAAAGGCGGTGCCGTAGATGCGCTGCAGCATCTCGTTGGTCTCATCTCCCTTCCAGTAGACACCCGAGGCCTCCAGCAACTTGACTGCCCCGATCTGTGAAGAGCGCTGGACGTGGGGTCCGCGGCAGAGATCGGTGAACGAGCCGTCGCGATAGATGGTGATCGACTCGCCCTCGGGGATGTCCTTGAGGCGCTCGACCTTGAGGGTCTCGCCCATCTCGGCAAAGATCCTGGCCGCCTCTTCCCTCGACACCTCGATCCTCTCGAAGGTACTGTCCTCGGCCAGAATCTCCCCCATCTTGGCCTCGATCTGCTCCAGGTCCTCCGGGGTAAAGGCGCGGGGGAAGCGGAAGTCGTACTGGAACTTCTCGGAGTGATCGATCCTGCCGACGTCGATCTCCACCTCGGGCCAGAGCCTCTTGACCGCGTCGGCCATGACGTGCTCCGCACTGTGGCGGATAAAGATCCCGGCCTCCGCATCCTTGGCGGTGAAGAGCCGAAAGGCACCCCCTTCCGCCAGGGGTTGGCGCAGGTCCACCAGCTTGCCCTCGACCTCGGCTCCGACGGCGTCTTTGGCCAGCCGCGGGCCGATGTCGGCGGCCACCTCGAGCGGGGTGGTCCCCACCGCCACTTCCCGGGCCGAGCCGTCGGGGAGCGTGAGGATGAGATTCTCGGTTGCTTGCGACATAGCCATCGTCTACCTGCAAATGATGCCGCTTTCGGCACCACCGGTCTATTCTCGGCGGAAGCGTTACTGGCTGCTACGAGAAGTGGTAGGCGCTAGCGGACTCGAACCGCTGACCTCTACCGTGTGAAGGTAGCGCTCTAACCAGCTGAGCTAAGCGCCTCCGATCGACCTCATTGGGCGGGATTGGTAGGCCCGAGCGGACTTGAACCGCTGACCTCTACGATGTCAACGTAGCGCTCTAACCAGCTGAGCTACGGGCCTGATTTCAAACAGCTTCTGCGCTCTGAATCCCGCCACCGCGAAC
>SBFI01000211.1 GCA_006227875.1 Acidobacteriota bacterium | reverse complement strand
TGGCCCGGTTTGCGCCGGGTGTCTCCTGGCTGTGGTGGAATGTCGCCGGCTGTCTCGCCGCCTGGCTTGTAGGCCACTTCGCGGGCCGCGAGCGGCTCGCCCCGAGCTCGGCCGGTCACGGCACGAGCGACCGCGAGACCCGGCGACTGGTCGGAATCCTTCTCACCGAGTTCGCGGTGATCCTCGCCGGGCTCGCAGCCATCACTGTCGCAGTTCGGTGATGGGGGCTCAAGTCCGCCCGAAGCGTGGCGTCATTCGGACAATTGGTGGTGGCCCGGTCTCGGGACCTGCGGGGGCTCCCCTCCGCTGAGCGGGAGGATGGCTCCGCTGCGGGGAGCCCCCTCCGGCCCCGACCCCGGGCAGCCACGGCGCGTCGGCAACGGGGCGGCGGTCTGCAGCTTCGCTCCAACCGCGCACGCTCCACGGCCAGGGTAGTGCCGTGATTTTCGCCTCAGCGCCCAGTCGCTCCGCTTGCAGACCGCCGCCCCATCACCGCCGCGCTTAGCCTGGCGGCGTCCGCTGAGGTCTTGCCCCGGTGAGGCTCCCGGTGCGAGCGACATCGAGCGCGGGCGAGAATCCACCGGCGGGATCCAGCCCGTAGCGCAGTGGGGAATTGGGCGACAGGCACCAATTCCCCGAGAGTCCGTCCGGGATGCTCCTGGCGAGCGGGGCTCTGAGATCGCGCACCGCTCCGACCCTCGAAGGCTACTGGCCGACCGGCGCGGACTCAGCGCAGGCCCGGTCCCCACTTTGGAAGTCTGAGAGGACCGGGCCGTCCCCAAGCCAGGGGCTCCCGGACGGACTCCCGCGACCAACGGCTCGGCCGGCACGGAGACCGGCCGCTTCGTTTGGTGGCACGGAGGCCGGCCGCTTTAGTTTGCTTTGTAGGGCCGATAACAGTTGCGACAGCGCGCTTCGTAGTCCTCGGTATCGCCGACCTGCACCTGCTCCTCCCCACCGGCGATCCGTTGGCTGTAGTGGGCCGGCCCGCCGCATTGGATACAGACGGCGTGCATCTTGTCCACGTACTCGGCCACCGCCAGCACCTGCGGCATCGGTCCGAACGGTTTCCGCTGGTAGTCCTGATCGAGACCCGCGACGATCACCCTGACACCCGAATCGGCCAGCTCCATCACCAGCTCGGTCAACCCCTCGTCGAAGAACTGCGCCTCATCGACACCGACGACCTGCACGCCCCGCTCGAGCTTGGCTCTGAGCTCGAGCGCATCGGCGACGGTGACGGCGGCCAGCTCCCGGTTGTCGCGTGTCACCAGGAGCTCCGGGGGATGACGGCTGTCGGTCATGGGTTTGAAGACCTGGACATGTTGGCGGGCGATGAGCGCCCGTCGAAGCCGGCGCACCAGCTCCTCGCTCTTGCCGGAGAACATTCCCCCGGTGATGACCTCGATTCGGCCAGTAGGTCTTTCCGGCATCATCGCTTCAGACATAATTCGACCGGCGATGGTATCGCAGGCGGCACCTGCTGTCACCCGGAATGAGCGCGGCTGCCGGTCACCGCAAAACCACCGGGTCCACGGACTGCTAAGATCCGCCCGATGACGGAGGAAGGCCGCACCTTCAGCTACGAAGAGGCTCTCGACACCTTTCCCTCGGTGCGTGATCTGACCGAGACGGCGGTGCGACAGATCGAGGCCCTGGTCAATCGAATCCAGAGCCGGGACGAGATGGAGCAACGCAAAGAGGAGCTCGAAGAGGCGACCAAGAGCATTATCGAGGCGTGGGCGGAGGAGATCGCCTCCATCGGCTGCGAGGTCAAGGGTCTCTGGCTGGTGGATTGGGACAGCGGCGACGGCTACTACTGCTGGCGCTATCCGGAGGCCTCCCTTTCCTTCTATCACTCGTACGAGGACGGCTTCAAAGGCCGGGTACCCATCAACTGAGGGAATTCCTGACAGCCATCCAGCGTTTTTGAGGGCAGCGGCAGCCGAAATAGACCACCTTGTGGAATAGGGTTTCTCCGGCTAGACTGACCGCCTCTAGAAGAGCACAAGCCGGCATCAGGACTCGTTATATGACCGAGATACAAGACAACACCAGCGTTTCAGAGGTTCCTCAGAGCCCCGCCGCCGGACCGATCACCCTGACCCCAAAGGCGGTCAACATGATCAAAATCACCCGCGAGCAAGAGGGCATCGACCCCTCCTTTGGTCTGCGGGTCGCCGTGCGCGGAGGCGGATGCAGCGGTCTGGAGTACGCCCTCGATTTCGACCAGGAGGCCCGCCCCACCGATTTTCTTCTGGAATACGACGATCTGAAGGTCTTTGTCGACGCTATCAGCGCCAGATACCTGCAGGGTACCGAGATCGACTACGTCATGGGAATGGCCGGCGCGGGTTTCAAGTTCAACAATCCGAACGCCAGCGGTTCCTGCGGCTGCGGCTCTTCGTTCTCCGTCTGACGGACGGGCTCGCCTAACTGGCGGCCGTTTCGGCAAACGGCAGCTCCACGACTTCCCCGCCTTGTCCGGTCCCCTCGACTTCCACCCGAGTCCCCTGCTCGGTGGCCCGTCGCTGTAGGATCGCCAGCCCAATCACCCGCTCCAGTCGCGGGGATCGTCCGACGCTGGTCAGCCGACCGGCCTCGCGACCATCCGCCAGCAGTGAGACACCTACGGGTGGAAGATCTTCGGTGTCGATCACGACTCCCCGCATCAGGCGGCTCGCCTGCCCGCGGAAGTGGAGCCGAGCGACGACCTCCTGGCCCAGATAGCAGCCCTTCTCGTAGCTGACC
>SBFI01000073.1 GCA_006227875.1 Acidobacteriota bacterium | reverse complement strand
GCCCTGCTGGTATTGCTGTCCACCACCGGCGGCCTCTGGGCGCAGGAATCGGGAAAACGTCACGAGCTGGCTGTATTCCTCGGTGACACCTACGATGATGGCGACCACGGGTTTACCCTTGGTCTGGACTACGAATACCGTCTCAGCCGCTGGCTGGGCCTCGGCGGGATGGTCGACTTCGTTGGCTCTGGAGACCGCGAGTATGTGGTGGGTATCCCGGTCTTTCTCCACGCCACCAATCGTCTGACATTCGAGCTGGCGGCCGGTATGGAGCGCGCCGACGGCAGCAGCAACGCCCTTGTCCGTCTCGGTGCGATGTACGGCATTCCCCTGGGACCGGTCGACCTGGTCCCGACCGTGGCACTCGACTTTGTCGACAGCGACGCGGTCTATGTCTTTGGTGTTGCCTTCGCGTGGGACTTCTAGCAGCCCGCTAGAAGGGAAAGAACACCGGCACCATCAGGACCAGCAGCACAAAGAGCAACAGGGTGAGAGGCGAGCCGACCTTGAGGTAGTCGCTCGAGCGATACCCCCCGGCCCCCATTACCAGCAGATTGGCCTTGTGGCTGAAGGGCGTCATAAAGGCGGCCGAGGCGGCGAGGCTGACCCCCATCATCAGTGGATAGGGGCTGATACCGAGATTCTGAGCGGTCTGCAGCACCACCGGCGCCAGCAGCACCACGGCCGGGGCGCCATCGAGCCCCTGGCTCAACAAGCTGGCCAGCACCACCAGCGCCGCGAGAATGGCGTACGGACCAAGGGGACCGGCGATCTCGGCCACACTGTCGGCCAGCAGTTGGGCGGCACCGGTGCGTTCCATGGCCAGACCCACCGGTAGCACCGCCGCCACCAAGAAAATAGCCCGCCACTCGATGGCCCGGTAGGCCTCCTGCATGGTCAGGGCGCCGGCCAGAATCACCAGGGTTGCGGCGGTAAACGCGGCCACGTGGATCGGCTGTTGACCGCTGACCACCAGACCGATCATCAGCAGCAGACCGGCAAAGGCCCAGCCGGCCTTGTTGGTTCGCCTGGGTGCCTGAGCGGCCTCGGAGAGAACGACAAAGTCGGGCTCGGAGGCCAGACGGCGGATCTTCTCCCGCGGTCCCTGGAGCAGCAGGGCATCACCAAAGCGCAGGGCGACGTGGGTCAGATCCTTGTGGACGGCCTGCCCCTCGCGCCAGAGGGCCAGCGCCAGTAGACCGTAACGGTCGCGGAAGTCGAGCTCGGCAAGCGTGCGACCGGCGGCAGCGGAACGGGGCGCGACGGCGGCTTCGACCATTCCCACGTCCTGTGACTCGAAGGGTGTCCCCGACGGCTCGGCTTCGAGCTCCACATCACCCAGAGCAAAAAGGGTCTCGAGCCCCGATGGGTCACCGGCGATGAGCAGTCGATCCCCGCCCTGGATGACTTCATCGGGTTGGACCGCCAGGTGGGTCCGGTCCTCGCGCACCAGTCCGGCCACCGTCAGACCGACCAGCTCGCCCAGCCGGCTGGCGCCGATCGAGGTGCCGGCGAGGGGCGAGTCCTCGGGGATGAGAATCCAGCAGAGCTGATCTTCGAGCTCTTCGACCGCCGACAGACCCATCTCCTCGACGTCGAAGTCGGGCTGGGCGGAGAACTCCTCGAGCTGGCTTCTGGTGCCGAGGGCGAGCAGGATATCCCCCTCCTGCAGATCGGTTTCCGCCAGGTAATCTCGCAACAACTCCTCACCTCGCCGGATGCCGACCACCACCACGCCAAAGCGGTCGCGAAACCGTAGCTCTCGCAGATCTCTCCCGACCAGGCGGGACTCGGGGAGGAGTCGTGCCCGCACTCCACCAACTCCCCGTCTGGGTGCCGGCAGCTGTTCGAGCTGAGTCGCCTCGACCTCGAGTCCCTGGAGTCGCAACAACTCTCTCACCTCGCTGGTCTGACCGTCGACAAACAGAATGTCCCCGCCATAGAGCATGGCCGAGCCCTCGGGTGCCAGTGTCTGCCGTCCGTCGTGCTGGATCGCTACGACCTTGACCCCAAGGGTGTTACCGAGACGGGTTTCGGCCAGGGTGCGCCCGTGCAGCGGCGAGCCCTCCGGGATGCGGATGGAAAAGAGCCGCTCCTGCAACTGGTAGACCTCGGTCAGGTCGCCGCCATCCTGGGGTCTGGGGCCGTGGTGCTCGCGCACCGGTAGGAGCTTTCTTCCAACGGTGATCATGAAGACGATGCCCAACGCCAGGATGGCGATGCCGATAGGTGTGAAATCGAACAGGGTAAAGGGCTCGAGATCCCGGTCGGCCAGAATCTCGGCCGCCAGGATATTGGGAGGGGTACCGACCAGGGTCATGGTGCCGCCGAGAATCGCCCCAAACGCGAGCGGCATGAACAGACGCGAGGGGGCGAGGCCGGCGCGAGCGCCAATGGAGGCGACCGCCGGCATCAGCACGGCGGTGGCGGCGATGTTGTTCATAAAGGCCGACAGGACGCCCGCCACCAACATCAAGGTGACGATCAGTCGCACCTCGCTGTCGCCGACGACGCGATGGATCCGTCCGCCGATCATGTCGGCGACACCGGTTTCGAGCATTGCTGCGCCGACAATGAAGACCGAGAGCATGGTGATGACGGCGGGTGAGGAAAACCCCGTAAACGCCTCGGAGGGTGTGAGATACCCGCCCAGGACCAGAGGATCACCAGCCCGAGAAAGGCGGTCAGGTCGACGGGGAGCTTTTCGGTCAGGAACAGAACGACCATGGCGCCCAGAAGGGCAAAGAGAATGCCGATCTCGAGCGTCATGCGGCGATTCTATCCCTGTGGACAAGGTCACAGAGCAAGAAGCGGTTCCTGCGACATCCTAGGCGTGGAGAAACCGGCAAGGAGGTTCACGGCGGTCGACAACGGCGGGGAGGACACCGATGAATGGACCCTCGAGACGAATGACATTGGCTGTGGCAATCATCTTCCTTGCCTGGGCCCCGCTCGGCTGTGGTGGCAAGATCGACGACAGCGGGGAGGGCGAGGTGAGAACGGAGGTCGAGCAGGCGGTCGATCGGGTGCAGACCGCTGCCGACCGGGCCCAGGAGTCCGCCGACCGGGCCGAGTACTA
>SBFI01000471.1 GCA_006227875.1 Acidobacteriota bacterium | reverse complement strand
CCGTCCAGGTCGTGTGGAGCCGTGAGGACGACATGCGCCACGATTTCTATCGCACACCAGGGTTTCATCGTCTACGGGCGGGGCTCGACGCGGAGGGGAGGATCGTCGGCTGGCGACACCGGTTGGTCAACCCGTCGCGCAATGTCTTTCGGGAGAGCGACGACGAGCCGGCCTCCGACACCGAGCTCTACGCCGACGAGTTCCCCGCGGCCTTTGTCGACCATCTTCGGCTGGAGTACACACACGTCCCCTTCAACCAGCGGGTCGGTGCCTGGCGGGGAATCGCCCATACCGCCAACGCCTTCCCGATCCAGAGCTTTATTGACGAGCTGGCCCACGCGGCCGGCCGGGATCCGTTGGATTTTCGGCTCCAGCTCCTAGGCGAGGCTCGGGACATCGAGTTCCCCTGGTACCGCTGGGATCTGGGGAGACTGCTGGCGGCCCTGGAGCGCGTCGCCGAAGCTGGGGCTTGGGGCGGCCCGCTGCCCGAGGGGAGGGGTCGGGGGATGGCGTTCTACGTCTACTCCCAAGCCCGCAAGGTGACCATCGTCGCCTATGTCATGGAGGTCAGCGTGGGTCGGGAGGGAGAGGTGAAAGTGCACCGGGTGGTGTCGGCCGTCGATCCGGGAATCGTGGTCAACCCCAACGGCCTCCGGGCGCAGATGGAGGGCGGCATCATCGACGGTCTGGCCACGGCCCTCCATGGCGAGATCACGGTCGAGAAAGGTCGGGTGCAGCAGTCCAACTACGACGACTACCGGTTGCTTTCGATTAGCGAGTCCCCCGAAATCGAGGTCCACATCCTGCCGACCGACAACCCGCCGGCTGGGATGGGGGAGCCGCCCCTGCCTCCGGCGGCACCGGCGCTCACCAATGCCATCTTTGCGGCCACCGGCAAACGGATCCGTCGGCTGCCGATCCGGCGGATAGAGCTGGCGGGTTGACGCGAGGCAATAAGGGTAATCTCTAGCGCAGCCCGTCGTCCGCGGCTGATCGTTGTGACTTCTTCTCTGCTTTCTTTTCCGCCTTGAGCTCCTTGCGATCCCTCCTGAGCCGATCGAAGACATCGCGGGTGAAGCCCGGCGTCAGAGTGCCCAGCACATCGGTCTGAACTGTGGGGTCGTCCAGGGAGCCGGCGACCTCGAACCTGGTGGCAAAAAGGCCCTCGCGATTC
Organism: Acidobacteriota bacterium; assembly: GCA_006227875.1. GTDB lineage: Bacteria > Acidobacteriota > Thermoanaerobaculia > Multivoradales > JAHEKO01 > M0029. Next base: position 9,585 of record SBFI01000471.1, on the reverse strand, counting down.
TTGCCGGTCAGCAACCGGCCGACAAGCGGGACCTTGCTCAGAGTCCGTAGGATGCGTCCTTGCCAGGCCAGGCTGCCACTCATGTCGCCCACATCCCGACGCGGGTCGACCCAACCGTCGGCGGTGATGTGGAGTCCGCGGCCATCGGCCCAGGTGTCGGTGAACTGAATCCTCCCTTCATCGAGGGTGAACTGCCCCTTCAGCACACGAAATCCGAGCCCCTCGCCCTCTAGGCTTTGGAGTGGCTCGGTAAGCGTGAGAGCGGTCAGCAGTCGGAGCAGCGTCGGCGATTGCAGCACCCGGAAGTCCTCGACAAGAAAGCTGCCGGTAACGGGATCGTCGGGTGATGGGCGAGAGCCGTCGATTCGCAGAGTTCCCGCTTCCAACTTCTGTGATCCCATCAGCTCCGAGACCACCCCGCCGATGTCGGTGGCCCTCACCGTGAGTCGCTGCTCACCCTCCTCCGGTCTGAAATCGAGGCTGGCCTCCGACCCCGCGCCGATGCGAGCCGCGGCCTGGAGATTTCTCCAGCGTCGACCGCTGAAGAAGCCGGCAGCAGAGACCTCGGTTAGCCGTACATCCTGGCTGAGGACCATCTCGTCGAAGTCAACATCGAAGCTCAGCGACCGCGGCGTCTCGCTCGCTGTCTTTGGAGCCTGCTCCTCGGCCTCCCTCGCTTCCTTTCGCCACTTTCTGATCGCGGGCAGGGCTCTCTCGAGATCCAGCCTCGAGCCGGCGGCGTGGATTTCGATTCCCTCTTGCTCGTCGATCGACAGACCGGCTTGAAGGTGGCTGCCGTCGATCTCGAGCCGGTCGACTTCGATTTCTCTGGGTACGAGGCGGTCCGGTGCCATTCGTATCCGACCCGTTGCTTGCAGATCACCGGCTTCTATCCGGAATGGATCGATGGTCCATCCGATCTGGTCAGCCCTGTGGGCCGTCACCGTCGCCGAGCCCGCGTCGCCCGCCGGTTTTTGCCAACCGATCTGCGGTATCGAGAGAATGGACTGCTCGAAGTCTGCCGTGGCGCCGATCTCGAGGTCTCGATTCCGTTGTTGGGTGACGGTCACATCGACCTCCGTGGCTCCAGCGATGTACGGCTGCTCGGGTAGGCCCAAAGCTTGGAGACCGTTCTCGTCGATGCGAGCATGGGCCTCTACCCGCCGCTTGGGGTCGCCGGGCCCGAGGTTCTCCCAATAGTCCACCGTGGCCGGAACACCGGCAAAACGGGCGTCACCTCGGATCTCCAAGGCCTGGCGGTCGAGCTTTATTGTCTGCTCGCCGCCGCGGACCTCGAGGCCGGCGCTGTCCCGGGGCCAGAAGACATTCGAGATCTCGGCCGTCGCCGCGTAGTCGATCGGCGATGCGTCGTCATGCGAGACGAGCGGGATCTCGAGGTCGAGACTCGCCTCCGAGAGATCGGCCGTCACTCCCTCCAAGAGCTCGGGTGCGATGGTGAGCGGCTCGCCGGTGACTACCCCGACCAACGGCTCCGCCGAGCCTGAAAAGGTGGCGTGGATGGACAGCATGGGTATCCCTGAGGTCAACCCGGCGATCCGCACCTGGCTCTTGTACACGTCCAGCTCCCCGAGCTCTCCCCGGTCGACATCGAAGTCGAATCGTTCTTTGGTGAAGATGGCCCGGCCGTCGATGCCGGTCACCGGCGGCTGGGGAGGGAGAAAGGTCACTTCGAGATCTTCATAGGCAAAGACCACTTCCAGGCTGTCGATGCTCGGTCTCCTGTTGGTCTCGAGCTCCAAGCCTCCTGCGAAGGTCGCCCGGAGGTCACGGATCCTGCCGCTCGGGATCGAAGAGCGGACCCATCGACGAACTCCGGCAGCGGCGTCCTCGGGCCAGAGCGCATGCAACTGTTGCACGGAAAGCTCATCGACCAGGCCCTCGAGCGAGCCTCTAAAGCTCTGGCCTCGGCGCTCGGCCGAGCCTCGGACCTCGAGCACCAGGTCGTCGAGCTCGATCCGCGCCTGGCCGAGATGGACGCTGTCGAAGCCATTCTCGATGTGGCCGTCGATCAAAGCGCTGCTGACGGACAGCGGTTGGGAATAGAGCTCTTTGACCCCCAGTTGTCCTTGGCCACCGGTCAGCTCGAATTGCAGACTCTCGAGGGTCTTTCCCGCCAGCTCGAGACCGACCTCGGCGTCCAGCGGGAAGTCGATGCGATCGAGCTCGCGGAGCTCCTCGCACACCGCCGCATAGGTGGCGGGCTCAACCCCGCTCGCGGTGAGCTGGATCGAGATAGTGGGTGCCTGATCGGAGAGGTCGACCGAGCCGGTCGCCTGGAGCTCGGCTCCGGTGAGCTCGAAGTCGGTCGCTACAAGATCGAACCCATCGCCAAAGCGGAATCCGGCCCGAGCATCGATGGTCGGGTCGAGCGCCCGCAGACATGCGGGGACCTTGTCGGTCCAGACCAGCATCGAGGGCCGCAGCCCTGCCAGCTCGACCTGGCCGGAAAGCCGACGCTCCTGACGCGGAAAGCCAGCGGCAGCTGACAGTTCGACCGATCCCTCTCCCAAATCCAGTATTCCTTCCAGGGTGGCCTCGAGCCCGGTTGGTGTGCGGCTGAGCTCCAGCTCGACGGCGTCGGCTCGAAACGTCATCCCGAGTCCCTTGTCGACCAGCTCGAGGGTGCCCTGGCTGACCGAGACCCGATCCAATTCTCCGACGGCCGAAGTGGTGGGATCGGCATCCAGCCACCGGTTCAGCCAGCCGCCCAGGCCCTCTCCTGTTTGTGTGCCGCTGCTGCCGGTCCCGCCTAGGTCCAGCACGAAGGTGCCGTCCTCGGCGCGAGCGACCGAGACGGCCAATCCGCGGGCGTTGATGCCGCTTACCGCCAACTCGCGGCGGAGCAGTGCCTCGAACGAGAGCCCGATCCCGAGCTCTGCAAGTCGGAGGAGCTCATCGCCACTGGTCTGGGTGATCGAGACCTCCCGGGCCTGCAGATCGAGCGGTGACCGCCAACCGGACAGAGCCAGGGTCACGTCCTCGACTTCGACCTTCATGGGTGAGATCTCCCGGTGCAGCGCTTCTTCAAATTTTGGAATCAGGAAGCCGAGAGAGACCGGACCTTTTTGCAGCCGCCAGATGCCGACGACGGCAAGGGTGATGAAGAGCAGCAGCAGACCGCCGACGACCGCCAGCAGCAGGCGCCGAATCCGGTGGGTCTTTCTCTGGCCTCGAGCTGTCACAACGCGGCGGTACAGCTTCTCGGGCCTGGCCTTCCAATCAGAGTGAGAGCCAGGTCCCTATTTGCTGGTCGACGGCGCGCTGGAGTACGAGAGGGGCCACCGCAATGTCTTCGAGGGCGAGACCCAGGTTGCAGGTGATGGTTCGCTCGTCGGCGTCCTCTCGTCCGGGTCTCTGCCCGGCCACCATCTCAGCGAGCTCGGCGTAGACCGGTGGGATGCTCTGGAAGTAGCCCTCCTGCCGGTAGAAATCGAGCTGTGCCCGATCGTCGGTGCAGAACTTGTCCACTTCGTCCAGAGCATCGGCATGCCAGTAAGAGTCGAAATCGACCAGAGCGGCAAAGCCGCCTGGATCGAGCCAGCCGCTGCGGATGGTGGCATGAGGATCCTTCAGGATGGGTCCGGCGGTGACGACGATGTCGCAACCGGTCACTGCCTTGCGTGGCTCGTCGACCCCGACGACCTCGAGGCCGAGCTCCTCCCGCATCGAACGGGCATAGCTCTCACGGGCGCTGGCGTCGGTGTCGTACGCCATCACCTTTCGCAAAGGGAAGAGGGTGTGGAGCGCCCGCAGATGACTCCGTCCCTGGACCCCGCAGCCGAGGATGCCGGCGGTCTCGGCATCGGGTCTGGCGAGATGCTTGGCCGCCACGGCCGAGGCCGCCGCCGTACGCTGGGCCGTGATCCACACACAGTCCATCACCGCCAGCGGCAGTCCGGTCTCGGCATCGTTGAGGACGATCAGGCCGCTGACATAGGGGAGCTGACGCCGGTAGTTCTCGGGGAAGCCGCTGACCCACTTGATTCCAGCCGACTTCATCGCCGGTATATAGGCCGGCATGGCATGGATAAAGGCGTCCGGTTGAGGATGGATCCCGGGCTTTGGGGGCATCTCCACCCGGCCGGCGGCTTTCTCCTCGAACATCTTCTCGACCGCCTCGATGATCTCGGTGATCGTTACTCCGAGCGAAGCGACATCGGATTGGGATAGATAGAGCAGGCGGGTCTGGTCGGCGGGAGAGTCGGTTTGCGTGGACATGGGTGCCCTCCGGCATTGGGTCGGTTTGGACATCTTATAGAAGAGGGCTTAGGGGAGGGCCTTGCGCCCTCCCTAGGGCGGAGACAAGCCCCGCCCCTACGGGTCGAAGCGGCCGGCCTCCGTGCCGGCCGTTAATCCACCCGGAAGACAAATATCGACTTCCCGATCCGGGCCATCGGTTCGTATTCCCGTAGCCAGGAGACATCGATCCGACCGGCGGGGGCTCGCGCCCAGCTGGCTGGGTAGTCGAGGCCGTAGAGATAATTGGCGCTGACCAGGTAGGTACCCTTTGTGGGTTGGCGTGGCGGGAGGGTGTAGTCGAGGTCGTAGAGCATCGGATCGGCGTGGCCAAAGTAGGCGAGGTAGGGTTGCTCCTCGCTGGCCTCGTGGCTCCAGGCGGCGGCCCGCTTGAGGTCTTGTCCCCAGTCGAGATTTGAATCGAGCAGGATCCGGTGGCCGTTCAATGGTCCTCCGGCGGCGAGGTTGAAGTAGGAGAGATAGTCCGGTCCGGCCAGGCCGACGGCTATCGCCTGCAAGCCCACGAGACCGGCCAGGACCAGGGTGGCAATCCGCCGAGCCTGGACGCCGGCAAGGCTCTGGGGAATGAGTGCCAGCCGGCCCAGATGCACAAAGATCAGGGGATAGATGGGGAGCAGATAGCGGATACCGATCTGTAGCCGGCCGCCGCGCATGGCGATGGCGACCACCACCACGATGGGGAGAAGGAGACAGAGCTCGGTGAGCGGATCCCGGCGTAGACGGCGGCCGGCGAGAGCCGCCAGCGAAGCCAAAACCAGGAGCAAGAACGGGATGGTCTCCTTGCTGGCAAAGGCTACAGGAAAGTACTGCCACCGGCCTTCCTGTGACCACTCGCCCAGTAGATAGCCCGGGAATTCCCCCTGCTCGAGATCGAGCAGCTGGGTGTCGAGGCCAAAGAGGTACCACGAGGGCAGCCCGGTCGGCATCCAGCCGGGGAGCCAGCCGGTGACCTTGCCCAGGGTGTGGCTGAATAGCTCGTGCGAGCCCCAGGTCGCAAAGCTGCCGCGGAATCCGTAGGCCAGGTTTAGAAGCAGGATGGCTGTCGCCAGCACGATGGCGAGACCTCCGAGCAGCGAGCGGCCGCGGCCGCGGTCCGCTCGCGAGGGGACCACCAGAGCCGCTGCCGTGATCACCACCACCAGCGGCAGCAGGATCAGGGCCGTCATCTTGGCCAGCAGCGCGGCGCCCAACAGCAGACCGCAGACCAGAGCTCTCTTCGTCGAGGGGTGCTGGAGGAATCTCCACAGGGCGTAGAGGGAGGCGGAGAATAGGACCGCACTGCCCACATCGACGGTGGCCACCGAGCTGTGAGCCAAAATGGTGGGGCAGGTGGCGAACAGGGCCAGGCTGAAGAGGCCCCCCGGTGGGCCAAAGAGCTGACGCGACCAGACCCAGATAAGCATCCCGCCGATCAGCGCCAGGACAAGGGTTACCACCCGCGACGAGATGAACAGACGGTCGTAACTCTCCCGGTTGTTCTGCATCAGGTCGTCCCCGAGGATCCAGGGGTGCCACGGGTCGTAGGGATCGAGCCGATCCAATATTCCCGTTGAGAGCTGCGGTCGGGCCGCCAACCAGGGCATCGCCTCGAGCGAGCGCACCAGCGGCGGTGTCTTGGAGTAGATACCCAGAGCACCCTCTTGGAGCGTGACGTAGCCCGCCGGTATGTGGGCAAACTCGTCGATGGTGACGCTGTTGCCGGCGAGCCCCGGCCAGGCGAGAACGACCATCAGCACCAGCAGCCCGGCCGCGCTCGCGATCTCCCAGCGGGCAAAGGGCCCCGAATTCGATTCAGGATCGCTGTCTCGAGTGCTCATGATCGCCGCTGGCGATCATACTCCGGCCTGTAAGAAGTACAAGGCTTCTGTCACCTACCAGCAGGAGAGGGAGCGGGAAAGGAGAGAGAAAAATGAGCGTCGAGCACTTGAAGCCGCTACCGGCCGAGGGGATTCCGACGTATGGTCCGCTACTCAGCACGCCCCCGGAAGATGTTCCCTCGTTGAGCGCCGGAACACTCCGTGTCGCACTGGATGTCGTTGCTGCACTTTCGGTCCTCATGAGCGCGGTTGCCCTCGCACTGGCTTCCTAGTCAGTCAGACGGCCGGCCGCCGGGTCGATCGAGCCGTGGCATCTCCTTCCATTCTCGGGTGCCATTTAGCATAGAATCGCGCCCTAGGACGCCCGAACGGAAGGAGCCCGAGATGGATGAGAAGGTGATCGCGACCTTCGACCAGAGTCTTCATCGATGCGACAACAACCCGCAATTTCTGGACCTCTTCTATGAGCGTTTCCTGGACTCTTCCCCCAAGGTGAAGGAGAAGTTCAAGAACACGGATTTCAACAAACAGAAGAGACTGCTGCGGGCATCCTTCTATCTGATCCTGCTGGCCTCCGAAGATCCGGAAAAGGGTCCGGAGAGGTACCTCGGGTATCTGGCGGCTCGACACAGCGCCAGCGATCTGGACATCGGCAGCGAGCTCTACGACCTGTGGCTGGACAGCCTGCTGGCGACCGTCAAGGAATGCGATCCCGACTACGGGCCGGAAGTGGAGCAGGCCTGGGAGCAGATGATGGAGATCGGGATCGATTACATGCTCCGCCGGTACCATCACTCCTGACGCGCAGAGCCACGTCTCCGGACGCAACTCTCCCGCACCGTCGCCGCCGACGGCTCGCCCTACACCTCGCAAGAGGTGCTAATCAGCCTTCGGGCCAGACCTTTTCGTCGGTCTCCACGTCGTGCAGGATGATGGCCTCGGTGGGGCAGGACTGGGCGGCCTCCAGAATGGTGTCCGCTTCGTCGCCCGCGGCGTCGGTGACGATGGCGATGCTTTCATCGTCCATCTCGAACGTAGCCGGTGCCACGTCGCAGCAGGCGTTGTCACCGATGCAGGCCTCACGATCGATCTCGATCTTGTACTTGGCCATTTGATGGTTCCCTCCGCAATGGCGTTCGCGGCCAGCCCCTGCCGGCCGCCTGCAGAGCATATGAAAAACGGCCCCCCAAAGTCAGCTACCAATGTCACACCGGGGCCGTCGGCTCCCTATTCGACGCAGATACCCGGGTGCTGCTCCAGCAGGTAGGTTTCGGCCATGGCGGCGACATCTTCGGGGGTCATGGTGTAGACCTGCCGCAGATGGATCTGGATGTCGGCACCGCGGGCATTCTCGTAGGCGAAGTAGGGCCAGGCCGGCGCCACCATCTCGCTCTGGAATTTGTCCTCGAGAGCCTGCAGGCTTGCGGGTGAGCACCGATCCTCGAGCGAGTCGAACAGCGCCAGGTAGACATAGGCGATGACGTGGTCGCTGTACCACTCCCAGGGGCCCGACAGGGAGTAGTCACCCAGGATGTGGAGCTCGGTGATCCGCTCGTCGGAGAGATAGTCCTCCTCTCCGACCTCCTCGTAAATCGCGTTCAGCCACTCTTCCCAGTCTCCGAGCGTCTCGTCGCGGTAGAGATAGTCGTAGGGTTGGATCGACAGGTACTGGGGCCGGAAGAGGGTGAACTCGTCGCGCGGGTCGATCTCCAGCGGTACCGTCGTCCAACCGTAGGGCTCCACCAACTCGTGAAAGCGAGTGGCAGCAAAATAATCTCCTGCTGCCGTTTCTCGTCGTAGTCGAGGGCGAACTGGATGTTGTGGCCGATCTCGTGGGACATGAATCCCAGCTGGATGGCCGGTGGTGACTCGACCCCACGACGATATATCACCAGGGTCTGGGTCGCGGCCAGCACCTGTGCAAAGTCGGTGGCCCCCTCCGGGTCATCGGGATCCAGCAGGGAGTAATCTTCGGTGGCGATGGTCTTGAGGGTGGGCAGGCTGCCCTCGCGGGCAAAGACCCTTGGGTAGACCCGGGTCACCGTGTCCCAGACCGCCCGCGCCAGCTCCGGTGTAAAGGACTCCGTGCGCTCTACCAGGACGATGCCGTACCTGGAGTAGAGCTCCCGTTGGATCCTTACCATCTCGGCCGGCTTGCCCTGGGCTTCCCAGTCGAGATGTGGGGGCAGGGGAGAACCGGTCCCTTGTGATTGGTCGACCCTAAAGGGCCGGCCGTCGAGGATGTTGACGATCCCGTCGCCGTCCAGGTCGGTGTCGCCCTCCAGAAAGCGGCCGTAGTAGTCGCTGACGCGGAAGTCGAATATGCCGTCGCCATCACTGTCACGGGTAGCGTAGACCCACAGCTCCCGGTCGCGGCCGTAGAGCCGCTTGAGCAGTCGACGCTCCCACCGCGGTGCTTTGCGCGCTTTGGTGCGAATTTCCTTGAGCTCGAGATCGGTCGGTGGGGGCGGCAGCGGATTGCCCCGGTAGAAGACGGCCGCCAGCGACTCACGCTGCCGGTCGGAAAAATCCACGGCAACGGCATGGGCTGCTGAGAACAAGAAGCCCAGAAGCACCACGGCGATCGTAGGGACGGGGACCTGGGGCGAATAAATGGAGAGTCGGCTAGAGCTCATCTGGTAGATCTCGCATTTGACTGGCGCCTTCCTGACTCGAGAGCGCCGCTGGGCATCGAGTCGGGATCCTACCAAGAGGACTCTCCTGCTCGGTCTCGTGAAACCGGAGTCTGCTTTTGGCCAACTCGAAGGACGGTTACGGCGATGCGGCGGCTAACGCAGCTGGACGGTGACCACAATCGGCCGGTGGTCCGAGGCTTCCGAGTTGGTGATCTCGGTGTCGATGAAGACCAGATCAGGTGTCGCCCAGATGTAGTCGAGCTCGCGTGGGCCCTTGCGGAAGTGGGTGGCGCGCTCCCCGGGCGGCAGCAGGGCGGTAGCTTTGTGCAACCCGGCGTCGCGGAAGTAGCCGATCGACGGGGCGTCGGGTAGATCGTTGAGGTCACCCATGATCAGCGTCCGCGGACTTTTGTCCCAGCCGCTCAATAGAACCCTGGCCTGGTGCTCACGGATCGGCCCGGCCCGCCGGGTATGGATCAAGTGGGTCACCATCACCCTGAGTCTCCTCCCGCCGAGATCCAGATCGACGTCCAGGCAGCCCCGTCGCAGCGGAATCGGGCCGTCGGGCAGCGAAAAGTTGTCGGTGCGAGTAATCGGGAATCGTGTAAGCAGGGCATTGCCCCAATGGGGGTCGGCCGTCGGCCCGAAGACCATCGGCATTCGGAGTCTCTGCGACAGCCAGGACAGCAGATCGAGCGACGAGTTGATCACCCATCCCCGGGAGACCTCCTGCAGGGCGACCACATCGGCACCGCTGGCTTCGATGACCTGCGCCAGGGCTTCGGGGTCGTGGCGACCGTAGGGGTCGAACCCTTGGTGGATGTTGTAAGTCATGACCCTGATCTTGTCGACGC
>SBFI01000456.1 GCA_006227875.1 Acidobacteriota bacterium | reverse complement strand
ACCAGGGCGGGCATGCCGCCCCGGTCCAGACACGAGCTGACCCCTTCCAGGGTGCGGATGTTCTCTTCCAGTTGGTCGATGACCTCGTCTTCGGTTCCCGGGAGCGCTTCGACGATCAAGCCACCGGCGGCGGCGATGCCGATCGGTCGGGGCAGGACCCCGAGAAGCACCGCCGAGCGGATCTGCTCGCTCTGCTCGAGATAGTGGGTGACATCGTCCCCCAGCTCACCACTGACCAGCTCTACCTGGCTCGAGTAGCGGGAGCGCTTCTCTTCGCGGGTGACGCGGAGATAACCCGAGCCGAGGAGCGGCGCGATTCTCATCCGGCCGTCGGCGGGGGTCTCCAGCTGGGAGTTACCCACCAGACCGCGGAGGTGGCCGGCACTGTCGGTCTCCGCCACCACCTTGCCCATCGGGCCGTCACCGACGATCTCCAGCACAACCCGGTTCGGCATCTTGAGGGAGATGCGCTGGATGAGGGCCGCGGCGCTCAGCGCGCGACCAAGAGCCACGGCAGTGATGGGGGAGAGATCGAGCCGCCGCCGGGCCTCCTCCAGAACCAGGGTGATGTCGGCCGCCACCCAGCGCAACGATCCGCGGCTCGCCAAGCCGCTCTCGAGCGAGCTCGAGCCCGGCGAAGGAAGGTGATTACTGGTCTGCGGCTCTTTCATCTCTCTTCGGCTCGGCTTCTCGGCGGCAAAGCACCTCCGAGAGGGGGGTGATCATATGCGATCCCCTTTGCCGAGGTCGGGGATCCTGACTACCCGTTTGGGTGGTGAAAGGCTCGCATACTCACCCTAGTATGTAGAAGGGTGCTGTCAAAGAGCATCTCACTCCAATCCACGTTATCGATCAAGGAGGTTATCCGATGAGACTCCGTCAAATGTTTCTGTTGGGGATTGTGCTGGTGGTCGTCGGGGCCTGCTCGCCGGCGACAAAGGAAGAGGCGGTGGTGGCCACTGCGGATACAACCGCCGATCAAGAGCTGTGGAAATGGGCGACCGTCCGCTTCGAGCCGCTTCCGGGGGAGGCGCTCAATCCGGACAACCCCTTGACACCGGCAAAGATCGAGCTCGGCAAGGCTCTTTACTACGATACCCGTCTCTCCAAGGACGGCAACATCAGCTGCGACTCCTGCCACGACCTGGCCCTGTTTGGTGTGGACAACCTGCCGACCTCACCCGGCGATACCGGACAGCTGGGTGGCCGCAACTCACCGACGGTGCTCAATGCGGCGCTGCACGGGAGTCAATTCTGGGATGGGCGGGCCAAGGACGTGGAGGAACAAGCGGGCATGCCGATTCTCAACCCGGTCGAGATGGCGATACCCAGCGAGGAGTTTCTGGTCGAGCGCCTTGCGGCCGACGCCGAGTATCAGAGACTCTTTGCCGAGGCCTTTCCGGGAGAGGATCCGGCGCTCACCTACCAAAACATCGCCAAGGCGTTGGCGGCGTTCGAGCGCACGCTCCTGACCCCCACTCGTTTCGACAGCTATCTGGAAGGGGATCGAGAGGCGCTGACGGTCGAGGAGAAGGCCGGACTTCGGTTCTTTATCGAGAATGGCTGCTCGACCTGTCACAACGGGGTCAATGTCGGGGCCTACAGCTTTCAGAAGTTCGGCTTGCAGGGGGACTACTGGGAGCACACCCTGAGCGAGACGATCGACGAGGGCCGCTACACGTTGACCAACGACGAAGCGGACAAGTTCGTTTTCAGGGTTGCTTCCCTGCGCAATATCGAGAAGACCGCGCCGTACTTTCACGACGGTAGCATCGACACCCTCGACGAGGCCGTACGCGTCATGTTCAAGGTGCAGCTGGGCCGGGAGCTGACCGACGAAGAGGCGGCGAGTCTGGTCGCCTTCCTCGAGAGTATGACGGGTGAGGTTCCGGAGGAGGCCCTCGAAGAGGGCCACGAGGCGGCCGGGTAGAATCAGACGCTAGAACCTCGACGGCTGGACCAACGTAACCGACGAGGAGGCACCGTCAGGCGGCTGTCCTGCCGTGTGGCGGTGAGAAGAGGAGGTGTCATGAGACGCCTGAGCCTGGTTGCGGTCTTTGTGCTGGCGATCACTCCGGGGGCAGCTGCCCAGCAGGCGATCGAGTTCTCAGGGGCGACCTGGACGGTCGCCGGCGAGGTCGTCAAAGCAGAGGACTTCCTAGGGCAGGAGGCGCTACGCTTCCGCAGCGGTGTGGCCTATCTGTCGGGAATGGAGCTCGAGAACGGCACCATCGAGCTCGATGTGGCGACCACCGGTCACCGCTCCTTTGTGGGTGTGGTGTTCAGGGAGAGTGAATCGACCCGCGAGTACGGGAACTTCTACCTTCGCCCCCACCAGTCCGGCCGCTTCGACGCCCTCCAGTACACCCCGGTCTTCAACGGTATCTCGGCCTGGCAGCTCTACCCCGAGCACAATGCCTCCCAGGTCATCCTCCGTGACCAGTGGCTGCACCTCAAGCTGGTGATGTCGGGCTCGCGTTTGGAGGCCTTCTTCGACGGTGCAAACGAACCGGCCCTGGTGGTCGAGAACCTCGGGCTCGATAGTCGACGAGGTCGATTTGGTCTGCGGGTCAATTTTCCCGCCGAGGGGATGCCCGAGGACTTCTATCCGGCGGCCTTTGCGAATGTTTCGGTAGTCCCCGACCAAACCGTGGCCACCTGGTTGGAAGAAGGACCACCTCCTGCCGAGTCGGGTCTCATCTCCACCTGGGCGATCTCGCCGGCCTTTGTCGCGGCCGAGGGGCCGGTCGAGGAGCTCCCCCGCGGGTGGACGGAGAGCGAGGGCTGGACTACGGCGACGAGCGACAGCCAGGGACGGGTCAACCTCGCCCGCTACTTCGGCCTGCCCGAGGGGTCGCGTCGCGGGACGATCTTCGCCCGTCTGGAGATCGAGTCGCAGGTCGCGCAGGTCAAACGGCTCGAGTTCGGCTTTAGCGACCGGGTCAGCGTCTTTCTCAACGGCAGTGTTCTGTTTACCGGCGATAACACCTACCGCTCGCGCTCGGAGCGTTATCTGGGGGTGATGACCGTCGACAACGATGCCATATTTCTGCCCCTACGAAAGGGCCGGAACGAGCTGGTCTTGGCCGTCACCGAGGCGTTTGGCGGCTGGGGCCTCATCGCCCGGCTGGAGAACCTCCTGGGGGTGAAAGTGACCGCGGCACCCCCAGCTCCGGATTAATCTCACCGGTTCCAACCTTTTGACCCGACCGATCGTTTTGACCGACGAGAGCACGGGCGACGGCTAATGGGCGGATCGACCCCGACGGAAGCGTTGAACAGTCTGCTCCCCCGCTGTCGCCGGGGCGATCAGGAGGCATTTGTGGAGGTCTACAGGTTGATCGGCTCATCGCTTTACGGCACCGCACTGCGGCTTCTGACGAGGCCCCAGGAGGCGGAAGAGGCGGTCCAGGAGGCCTTTGTCAAGTTCTACCAGAAGGCGGAGAGCATCCAGAGCGGCAGCCTGAGCGGTTGGCTCCACCGGGTGACGGTGAACTTCTGTCTCGATCGGCTCAGATCCAAGGGCAGACAGGAGGAGGGGCTGGTCGAGGAGCCCGCCGCGCCGGCACCGGCCTCGAGGCCAGGGGATCGGATCGATCTCTCGCGGGCGGTGGCGAGGCTTCCGCGACAGGCGCGTCTGGTCTTTCTGCTCCACGACCTCGAGGGTTACAAACACCGGGAAGTGGCGGAGACCCTGGGCATCACACAGGGGACCAGCAAATCACAGCTCTTCCGCGCCCGTGAGATGTTGCGTGGGTGGCTCGGCTCGGAAGTGGAGGAGACGGCATGAGCTGCGGGCAGTTCGATCTCTGGATCGTCTCCGATGACCCGGCCGACCGCGAGCGGGCGTTGATCCACGCTGCCGGCTGCCCCCGCTGTGGGGAGATCGCCCGTGGGCAGGACTGGCTGGCCGGCGAAGCCGAATCCTGGCGGGGGAGTGTCGAGGCCCCTGCCGGGCTCGAAAACCGCATCCGCCTCGCTCTCGGCGGCGCCCTGCCGGAGCCCGACATTGTCCCTGAGGTGACGGAGTCCGAGGAGGGCTCGGATACGTTTCGCCGGTCGCTGGTGTGGGGCGCCCTGGCGGCGAGTTTTCTGGTTGGCGCGGCCATCGGGCTCTTCCAGTTTCGGCTGGCCCCACGGGCGCCGGAGGAGGCGCGGACCCTGCTGGTGGCGGACCAGCTGGATGCCGCGCGGGAGGTCGAGAGGGAGCGGGTGCGGGAGATCGCCACCCTGGAACGGGCGGTGGCGCCGGTGCTGGCCCAGACCCGCGACCCAAAGCTCGCCTCCCAGCGGGCGTCGCGTTTGCTCGAGTACCAGGACCGGCTTGCCTTCTTGGACTCGACGATCTCAGATGCTCGGGGATTTGTGAGCCGGAATCCCGGCCACGCCGGGGCCCGCGACGTCTTGCTGAGCGCCTATCGAGATAAGACCGATGTTCTGCGCGAAGTTCTCGCGCTCGAGGAGAGATCATGGACAAACGAGCCACGCGATTCCTGATTATCTGCACCTGTCTGTTGGTGCTTGTGGGCACGGTCTTGCCGGCAAGTGCCGCCCCCTCCGCGTCTTCTCCCCGCGGCAGCCGTGACCGCAGGGTGGAAAAGACGGTTCCGGCCGAGGGCCGAGCCGTTGTACTCGAGACCTCGGCGAGCGATGTGGTGGTCGAGCCGGTGGATGGTGACAATGTCAATTTCGTGCTCGAGCTCGAATACTGGTCGGGCGACGACCGCTGGATGCAGGCCATCGAAGAGGACTTCGAGGTCGACGTGCGCGAAACCGGGAGCGAGATCGTTTTTCGCCCCTCGGCCATACCGGAGCCGGGTCGAAAGGGACTGTTTGGCAAGGTCTTTGGCAGCGGCGAGGTCTTCTACTCGGCCCGCATCGTTCTCGAGGTGCCCCGTGGCACCGAAGTTGCCGTCGAGAATCGCTATGGCGACGTGGCGGTGGGTGCGATCGGTGGGCCGCTCAAGGTCAACAACTCCTCCGGCACGGTCAAGGCTACGAGCATCCGCGAGTTTGGCGAGATCGAGAACAGCTACGGCGATGTGGAGATATCCGATGTCGAAGGCGATCTCGAAATGGTGGTCTCCAGCGGCAAGATCACCATCGAACGAGTGAGCGGTGATGTCGAGGTGTCGAGCCGCTATGGGGAGGTCAAGATCGCCGATGTCGGCGGAGACCTCGGCATCGAGAGCTCGAGCAGCAAGCTGGATGTCGAAGGCATCGGTGGCCAGGCCGAGATCGAGGGCTCCTACGAGGATGCGGCGGTGCGCTCGATCAAGGGGTTTCTGGATATCAAGATCAGCTCGGCCAATGTGAGCCTCTGGGATTTGGAGGCCGGGGCCGATGTTGGGGCCTCCTACGGCAAGGTGATCATCGAAAACGTGGCCGAGGGTTTGGAGCTCCGCTCCTCGTCCGGCTCGGCCGAGATTCGCAACGTCCAGGGGCCGGCGCGGGTCGAGAACTCCTATGGTGTGGTGTCGATCAAGGAGATCCGGGGCTCGGTCGAGGTCAGCAACCCTAGCGGCGGCGTGATCCTCGAAGAGATCGATGGCGACGCCACCATCCGCTCGAGCTACGAGGCGATCAGGGTGCACAACATCGGCGGCACCCTCGATTTGGCGGCCTCGAGCGCCGGTGTAGTGGCCGAGCAGATCGGCGGCGGAGTGGAGATCTCCACCAGCTACGCCGGTGTCAGTGTCGAGGGTGTGGGTGGAGCGGTCGAAATCCGCAACCAGAGCGGCCGTGTCGAGGTCCGTGGTCTCACCGGCAAGGCCCTGACCGCCCGGCACCGGGTGGAGACCTCCTACGCCGACGTCGACTTCATCTGGCCGGAGACCTCACCCATGGCCTTCGATCTCGAATCGACCTACGGCAGCATCAACAGCGACTTTCCCGCCGTCTCGCGGGAGCGGGGCTCACGGACCTATGCTGAAGGTCGGGTGGGGCAGGAAACCGGCGGCCAGGCCGCACTGACCATCTCGGCCCGCAACGGGAGCGTCCACCTCAGGAAGCGTTAGGGAAGCCGAAAGACGACGCAGTAGCGATCGTCGTCGCCGTTCCAGTCGTCGTACTGGGCTACAAGATCGAAGCCGTCGCCGGTCATCTCTTGGATCACGTCCTCGACCGGGATGCCATGGCCGCCGCGCTCGGGAACCCCGGGGAGATCTCGCCAGTGCCTCTGCGGCACGATGTCGACGATCACCAGCCGGCCGCCGGGGCGCAGGGCCCGGCGCAGATCGGCTCGCATGACAGCGGGCTGGGTGAAGTGGTGGTAGACGAGGCGCAGCAGAATCGCGTCGCAGCACCCGGCTTCGAGACCGGTCTGCTCCTGATCCCCCTTGATCGCCGTGACGTTGCCGTGGTCGTCCTTCTCGATGCGGCGGCGGATCTTGTCGAGCTCGTCGTCGTCCACCTCGGTGGCGTAGACGTGGCCGCTCGAGCCTACCCGCTCGACCAGCCGAAAGGCCCAGTCGCCGTCGCCGGCCCCGACATCGGCGAGTACGATGCCGGGTTCGAGAGCCAGAAGCTCGGCGATGCGGTCGGTCTCACCCGCATTGGCACAGGCGCAGAGTCCGAGCCCGAGCCAGATGGTCAGGAGCGCGATGACAGTGTTGGCGTCCGGTGACGGGGCGTTTCTCATCGTGTCTCGACTCGGAAAGCGTGGGCTTGAACTTCTCTCTACGGCGCTGTGGGCTTTCACCTAACCTGAAGATACGTCTTTCGCTGGGAAAAGATACCGCTCTGTTGGGAGAAAGAGAAATGGCCGGAGATGCCACCCGGGCACCGTCGGCCGTACAGGGCGCTGGTTGACTCGATTCTCTACCAGCCGAAACCGAGCAGGAGGCCGACATGGGTGCCACCGGCCTGGGCGCCACGGACTAGCAAATCGAGCTCGGCCCGGGAGTAGCGGGCCTCGAGCCCGAGGTTGAAGCGCTTGGTGAGCCGCCAGAAGATACCGCCATCGATCCAGAGACCTACGCCGGTGTCACTCTCGTGAATGACGGCCGCAGCGGTGGACAAGCCGTCGGGGGGCAGCGGAGGATCGGGAATCTCCGATGGAGGGAGTGTGTCCAGATAGGCCTCCTGGCGACCGCTGACGATGGCCAGGCCGCCACCGACAAAGGGTCGGGCCTTGCCCACCTGCCAGATTTTGCGCACCCCGAGGTCGAGCTCGGAAGTGTTCTGAACCAGATCCTGGGTCAGCTGGATGTTGTCGCCCAGCTTGAGACCCTCTTCGACGTGTTCCGACCCCACCGCGTCGATGGCGATCGAAACCGGCCACTTCTTGGGTCCAAAGGTGGTCTGGATGGCAAACATACCCTGGCTGTCTCCCAGCGGCCAGTCGTCCTCGTCCAGGAACTTGGCTCCCAGCAGGAAGTTGATGTTGGTCTCGGCGACTGCGGCCGGCACGAAGACCAGCACCATCAGAGTCAGGGCGGAGAAGCGCACGGCGGTCGCCCAGCCGCGCCGCTCAGACAATCGGATCATGGTTACCTCCTTGCGAGGGGTCAGTCGTCCAGATGCTCGGCCTTCCAGGTCATCGCCATCTGAATACGGCTGCGGCCGCTGGGATGGTCGTAAAAGATCCACTCCTCGACCGGGCCGGGATCGAGCTTGCGGTACTCGCCCAGCTTGAGTGCTACCTCGGCGAAGCCGTCGGGCTCACCGGAGGCGTGGAGGGCAAACAGATCGGCCTCGGCCTCGTTGACCCGGATGATGGTGTTCATGACCGGCGTCATGACGA
>SBFI01000093.1 GCA_006227875.1 Acidobacteriota bacterium | reverse complement strand
GCGCGGCTCTCGGACAGCGCCATCAATCTGGATCGCGAGATCCCCAGAGACTGAAGCCGTATGCCGGGAAGGCTCCTGATCGTTGCCACCCCCATCGGCAACCTCGACGACATCTCACCGCGCGCTCGCGCCGCGCTCGAGCAGGCCGACCTCGTCGCCTGCGAGGACACACGCCGCACCGGCCGGCTCCTCAGCCATCTGGGGATCAAGAAGAAGCTGCTGTCGCTCCACGAGCACAACGAGCGCCAGCGTCTCCCCCGGCTGCTCGAGGAGCTCGGCCAGGGGCAGACCGTGGCCCTGACCAGCGATGCCGGCACACCGTTGCTCTCCGATCCCGGTTTTCTGCTGGTCCGCGAGGCGATCGCCCGCGGTGTCCCTGTCGAGTCTCTGCCCGGGCCCTCGGCTGTGCTGGCCGCGCTCGTGGTCTCCGGGCTACCCCCCCATCCCTTTACCTTTGCCGGCTTTCCGCCGCCAAAAAGCGGCAAACGGAAGCGCTTCTTTGCCCGCTTTGCCGACCTCGACCACACCCTGATCTTCTTCGAGTCGCCCCACCGGCTCCTTGCCAGCCTCGCCGATGCCCTCGACGAGCTCGGCGACCGGCCGGCCGTCGTGGGACGCGAGCTCACCAAGCTCCACGAAGAGGTGCTTCGCGGCTCACTGGCCCGGCTGCTGGAGGCACTCGAGTCGCGCCCCTCGCTCAAGGGCGAGTTCGTGCTGGTTGTGGGACCCAGGGACGATTGACACGAACTAGGAGGCTTTTACTGCGGGCCGTCGATCCAGCAGCCCCCAAGAACCCGCGTCCCCTGGTAGAAGACCGCCGCCTGACCCGGTGTGACCCCCTTTTGCGGCTCGGAGAACTCGATCTCGGCGCGACCGTTGGTCAGCGGTCGGATCCTCGATGCAACCCCAGGGTGACGCGAGCGGATCTTGACGGTCGCCTCGATCTGCTCACCAGGGTCGGTGCCGATCCAATGGAGGCCGTTTCCGATCAGACCGCCGGTCAATAGCTCCTCTTCGCCACCCACCACCACCGTGTCGCTCCCGGAATCGATACCCAGTACATAGAGTCGCTCACCGCCACCCAGGCCCAGCCCCCGCCGCTGACCGACGGTGTAGCGATAGTAGGGCGCTCCTTCGCCCAGGCTCGTGCCTTCCCGGTCTACCAGCCGGCTCGATTCCGTCCGCCGCCCACCGGGATAACGCTCGGGGTTGGCGGCGAGCTCATCCTCGACAAAGTCTTTGATGCCCGCCGGGACAAAGCAGATCTCCATGCTCTCGCCCTTCTCGGCGACGACCAGACCCGCCTGTCGTGCCAGCTCCCGCACCTGGGGCTTGGACATCTCACCCAGTGGGAAGAGCGACGCCGCCAACTGCTGCTGGTCGAGCTCGAAGAGATAGTAGCTTTGATCCTTGTCCGGATTGACCGCCGCATGCAGCTCCCAGCCGTCCGGCCCCGTCAGGATGCGGGCGTAGTGACCGGTGGCGATGCGCTCGGCACCCAGGCTTCGCGCCCGTTCCAGAAAGAGATCGAATTTGATCCAGGTGTTACAGCGGGTGCAGGGCATCGGTGTGCGACCCGCGAGATACTCCTCGACAAACGGCTCCACCACCTGGTGCCGAAACTCGGTGTCCAGACGCAGGGTGTAGTGGGGAATACCGCACTGCTGGGCGACCCTTCTGGCGTCTCCGAGATCCAGAGCGCCACAGCAACGCCCGTGGGTCTGCTCTCCCGAGCGGTCCCACAGCAGCATCGACAGACCCACGACAGGTTCGTCTTGGCGCGACAGCAGCCAGGCCACCACCGAGGAGTCGAGACCGCCACTCATGGCCACCGCGGTGATCTCGCTCATGACGCGGGCTCGCCGGCGGCCTGGCTTCTCAGCACCGCTGCTTCTTTGGTGAGCACCTCCAGGAAGTCGTCCACCTCGGCCGCCGTGTTGGAGATGCCAAAGCTCACCCGCAGGGAAGAGAGCGCCTCCTGGGTCGACATGCCGACCGCCAGCAGGGTCTTGCTGGGCTCGACCGTTCCCGATGAACAGGCGGCACCGGTGGAGACCGCATACCCGGCGAGATCCAGCCGGATCATCAAGGCCTCACCGTCGACACCGGGGAGCGCGATATGGGAGGTGTTGGGCAGCCTCGGCACCGAATCTCCGTGCACGATGACCTCGAGGTCGGCCAGGCCCGCTTCGAATCTATCCCGCAGCGAGGCCAGCAGCTGCTGTCGCTCGGTCATCTCCCGGTGCGCGATCTCGGCGGCGGCCCCGAGGCCCACCACCGCCGGCACATTGACGGTACTGGCACGACGGTGGCGCTCCTGTCCTCCGCCGATCAACAGCGGCGTCAGATCCGCTCCTTTGCGCACCCATAGGGCCGCCGCCCCCAGCGGTCCGTAGAACTTGTGAGCGCCGAGGGTCAGATAGTCCACCTCGAGGTCCTCGACCCCGACCGGTATCTTGCCCACGGCCTGCACCGCGTCGCAGAGCACGGCCACACCCCGTTCACGGCAGCTGCGAGCGACCTCGGTGACCGGTTGCAGAGTACCCAGCTCGTTGTTGGCCAGCATGAGGCAGACAAGAAAAGTATCGTCCTGAACGGCGGCAAGCAGCCCGGCCGGATCGACGCGGCCGTCGGCTTCCGGGGCTACTCTCGTCACCTCGACACCGAGCTCCTCGACCAGGGCCGCCGCCGCCATCACTCGATCGCCGATAGAATCAGGTGGCCGGCAAAACCGGCCCGGCGGGCGCTGGAGAGGATGACGGTGTTGTTGGCCTCGGTACCCGAGGCGGTGAAAACCAGCTCCAGCGGCGCGGAGTCGATGAGCCGGGCGGTCCGCTCCCGAGCCTCCTCCACGGCCTCTTGTGCCTGGCGACCAAAGGAGTGGACCGACGAGGGATTGCCGTGGTGCTCGCCCAGCCAGGGGAGCATGGCGGCCCGGACCCTGGAGTCGAGGGGGGTAGTAGCGTTATGGTCGAAATAAGTGCGGCGCATGGAAACGTTGATTGTAGCGTGGCTCGGCGGCCGCACCACTAAACCAGGGTGGTGGCAACTCCGTGAATGCTGATAGCTACAGTCGCTCTTTTGTCGCTCTGCTGGTCCTGGTGGCCATTGCGCTTGCTTTCCTGCCAGGACCGGTCGATGCTGCCAAAAAGACCAAGGAGCAGTTGGCCAATCTGCCCGAGAAGTACCGTCTTTGGCTGGAGTCGGTCGCCCTGCTGATCACCAAGGAAGAGAAGAAGGCCTTTCTCGAACTGGAAAAGGACTACCAGCGCGACGCCTTTATCGAACGATTCTGGTCATTTCGTGATCCCTATCCCCAGACCCTACGCAACGAGCTCAAGGAGAGGTGGATCGCCCAGACCGAAGAGGCCCTCTCGCTGTTTGGCCGGCTGGACGAGGATCGCTCCCACATATTCCTTCTCAACGGCCCGCCCGAGGTTCGGATCGAGGTGAAATGCACCGACCTGTGGCCGACCGAGGTCTGGTATTACCGGCGCACCGAGAACGCCGGCTCCGACATCCTGTTGATGTTCTATCAAAAGGGTGCCCTGGGAGTCTTCCGCCTGTGGTACCCAACCGATGGAACCAGAGAACTCATGCGGTTTCCCGGCGGCGAGATGAGCGGCTGCAGGCAGGACGATCTGGAGGCCATCCAGGCCGCCATAAACTATGCGCAAATGACCGGTGGGATTCTCGGTTTTGGCTCGCTGGTGGCCTCTCTTTTCGATGCCCCCGAGCCCCCTTCCGGGGAGTGGATGGGGACCTTTCACGCCTACTCCACTGATATTCCGGAAGACGTGGAGGCCGTTGAAGCCGCGATCTCGATCGAATATCCCGGGCGGCATCAGTCGCGCACTGTCGTCCAGGGAATCATCTCCATCGATACCGAAAAAGCCGGGCTGTCCAAGCTCTCCGAGTTCGGCTCCTACAACTTCGTTCTCACCGGCGAAGTCGTCCGCGACAAAAAACTCTTTGACAGTTTTCGCTATCAGTTCAACATTCCGGAATCGGATGTAGAGGGGGACAAGTTTCCGCTCGTCTTCGAGCGCTATCTGCGGCCCGGCGAGTACCTCCTGAATCTCAAGCTCGAAGATCTGAATGACAAGGAATTCTATTTGGCGACCAAAGAAATCTCTGTCCCCGTCGTCGAGCGATTGAAACCGGCAACCCCAAAAGACCCCGAGACCGCGCGCATACTGGCGGAGGCCAACGCCGCCATCACCACCGGCGATACGACCATCCAAATCGTCCAGCCGCAAGGCCAGCTGCAGACCGGTATGCTCCGTGTGGATACCCTGACTACCGGCAGCGACATTGCTGTCGTCGAGTTTGCGATCGACGGCAAGCCGATCTTCAAGAAACGGAATCCACCCTTCAGCGTCGAAGTCGATCTCGGCTCGCTGCCGCGGATGCGCACGTTGGCGGCGATCGCCCGAGATGCGGATGGAAACGAGCTGGCTCGCGACGAGTTGAGTCTCAACACCGGCGCTCAGCGCTTTGATGTTCGTCTGATCGAGCCCCGGAGGGGGAAGACGTACACCAGCAGCCTCAGAGCCGAGGCCAGAGTGCTCGTTCCGGAGGACAAGATCCTGGAGCGGGTCGAGTTCTACTACAACGAGACACTGGTGGCCACCCTCTATCAGCCACCCTTTACCCAGCCCATTCTGCTTCCTGAGCAGGAAGAGCTGGCGTATGTGCGAGTCGTGGCCTATCAACCGGATGAAAACTCGGTCGAGGATTCGGTGTTCATCAACGCCCCGGACTACATGGAGAACCTGGAGATCCAATTCGTCGAGCTCTTTATCTCGGTGCTCGATAAAGATAAACATCCGGTCGATGGTCTCGAGATGAGTGACTTTGTCGTCTTCGAGGATGGCGTCCAGCAAGAGCCCAGACGCTTCGACCTGGTCACCAATCTGCCCATCCACGCCGGCATCATGCTCGATATCTCGGGATCCATGGAG
>SBFI01000142.1 GCA_006227875.1 Acidobacteriota bacterium | reverse complement strand
GCGATCGACCAGATCACCAGGACCACCGTCAGGATCACCATACAGATGAACTCCGAGAAGACCAGATCGGGCCAGGTGAAGATCTTGTCCTCGACCTCCGACTTCTCGAACGTCGGCTCCCCTGCCTCGGTCAGTTCGTCATTACGAAAGGCCTTGTAGAGCGAGAGCCAGAGAAAGTAGCCGACGATGAAGACCATCATGACGATGGGCACGTTGTCGGGCTTGGCGACTACCTGGCGAAAATTGGGATCCAAAAGGCTGAGGCAAAAGAACGCCACACCGACGACCAGCATCAAGAGGCCGCCCTTTATTGTCCAGAGCTTGCGCGACCACAGCATGACGGCGAACACCACCAGCGACAGGGTGAACGACCACTGTGGGTAGGAGAAGAAGTTGATGAGGTCTCTGATGGCTTCCATCGGCAAGCAGGCTAAACCGGTCCGGAGATTCCGCCGTCTTTGCGCACCCGCCAGAAGTGGACGGCGATCAGAAAAGCGGCCACAAAGGGGATGGCCACGCAGTGGAGGACATAGAACCGAATCAAGGTGCCGCCGCCGATGGTCCTACCGGCGATCAAGCCGAAGCGGGCGTCGCTGCCCACATGAATCAGCTTCGTCCCACCCAACGTCAGCAGGGCCGCGCCCGGGCCCTCATGACCGAGCAGGGGTGTCGCGCGCGCCATATTGGAGCCGACGGTGATGGCCCAGATGGCGAGCTGGTCCCAGGGAAGTAGATACCCCGTAAATGACAGCAACAGAGTGAGCACCAACAGGATGACGCCGACATTCCAATTGAATTCACGCGGGGGCTTGTAGGAGCCGGTCATAAAGACACGGAACATGTGGAGCCATACCGCGATGACCATCGCGTGGGCACCCCAGCGGTGGAGCTCGCGCATGATGCCGAACGCCGCGACCTCGCGCAGGTCGATCATGTCGAAATAGGCGTACTCGACGGTCGGTCGGTAGTAGAACATCAACAGCAGTCCGGTGATGGTCTCGACCAGAAAGAGGAAGAAGGCCGTGCCACCCATACACCAGGTGTAGCTCATCCTGAGCCCCGACTTCTTCACCTTGATGGGGTGAAGATGCAGAACCACGTTGCCCAGCATCGCCAGCGCACGCTTGCGGTTGTCGGTAGGGATGCCGACCCGAAAGATCGACTTCCAGACCTGCGATTTGACGATGCTGTTCTGGATGTCTTTGAGAAAACCCATAGCTCGGCTCAAACCGTTTCCAGTGGTCTCAAACCACCTCGATAAAGGAGTCGGTGTCCTCCCACTGTCCCATCTCCCACTGGTATCTCTGCGATTTGTCGACCACAATCTGCCCGTCGTCCGGATCCAGAAAGATCTTCGCTCGCTCGAGCGGTCTCGGAGTCGGCCCCTCGAAGTTGATGCCGTTCTTGTAATAGCCGCTGCCGTGACACGGGCATTTGAATTTGTTCTGGGCCTCGAGCCAGTTTGGCGGGCAGCCGAGATGGGTGCAGATGGCGATCAGCGCATAGAGCGAGCCCCCGCTGTTGACGATCCATACCCCGTTGGACTCCTTGAAACGCTCGTCCACGATCCCCTCGGCGAAGTCCTCCGGCCGGCCCACCTTGAAGCTCGTCGGGGGCTCGTAGAGGACGTTGGGAAACATGAATCGGTTGAAGGCGCTGACACAGCCGCCGATGGCGGCGGTAAAACCGACCCAACCCACCGCCGCCCAGGAGAAGAACCCCCGGCGGGATACCTTCTTACCTTCCTTCTCGGCAGCCTTTTTGCCCTTTGGTGCCGCTGCTGGTGCAGCAGCATCCTTGGCCGACGACGAAGTCTGCTTCTCTGCCGCTTCCTTGGGTGTCTCTTCAGCCATGGTTCCCGAGCGGAAATCGTTCCCACCCGACTCCAAGATCGTGCCCTCCTGCCATTGAGGTGACCGCTTTTTATGCCATGAGGCGCGGGGGTGTCAAGGGGTGGCGCAGCAGCTCGCCCGTCTCGGTTACCTGGCAACTACGACCAAATCTGCGGATTCGTCCGGCTCGAAGGGGCTGCTATCGAAGCTACCCAGCAGGGTGTGCTCGCCAAAGCCACCCTTGTCGAGCGCAGACTCGACCTCGGTGTATCGCCAGCCTCTGAGGTGGACCTCCTTGGCGGCGACGATCTCGAGCGGCGGGTCCTGCCCCGGACGCAGTCGCAGGGTGGAGGGGAAGAAAAGGACCCGACCGTCTTCCTCAGGCTCCATCAGCCTCAAGAAGACGATCTCTCCCTCTTCGTCCTGGCGGAAGTTCACCGGCAGGTGTCGCACCTTCCGAGTGAGGATCCGGTGGTAGTTGAGCACCTGGAGCAGCAATGCCGCGCCGGGCTCGAGGACGGTTCTGAGCCCCTCGAAGAGCCGCTCGAGGTCACCCGGCTCTTTCAGGTGGGGCAAGGTGTTCCCCAGACAGATAGCGCCACCAAAACTGCCGTCCACGACGCTCTCGACCTCTCGGATATCGGCGTGATGAAACTCGAGCCCGGCGGGGAGCGTCTGGTCGCGGGCCTTGTCGATCATCGACTCGGAGGCGTCGATCCCGACCACCTGGTAGCCCTGCGACACCAGATACCGTGCGTGCTCGCCGGTGCCCGATCCCAGATCCAGGATCCGCTTCGAGGGCCCCGAGCCCAGGACCTCCTCCAGCAGCGGCGCCTCCCGCCGAATCCTCTCGGGCCAGGCAATGAGCCGACGGTAGTCGATGCGGGAGTACTTATCGTCGTCGGGGGGCATGACGGAAGAATGATATCGGGCTTGAAGGCTTGGGGACTTG
>SBFI01000102.1 GCA_006227875.1 Acidobacteriota bacterium | reverse complement strand
CCCGTGGTCGAGCCGCGCTCGAACTGCCCCACAAAAAGAGCACCGATAGGTGATCTCGGTGAGCAGAAGCTACCCCTGACCCTACCCGAAGGGATGGCGACACCGAGAGCCTCGGGTTGGTAGCTTCACCGCGGGACCGAGACGATGCGGTCCATCGAGAAAGGCTGCTCTCAGTGGTGCGATCCTGGTTCGGATTCTGTTGCCTTTTCCTCTTGCCGAGCCCGTTTCCTGCAGTCGCAGAGCAGGAGGCCGAACCCGAGCGACCGGCAGCGGCGGAGGTGGCGGTCCACGAAATCCGTCGTGCCAGCTCCGAGATCACCATCGACGGCGTCTTGGATGAGGCGGCCTGGACCGACGCCACCGAGATTTCGATCCGGTTCGAGTGGTTCCCCGGCGACAACACCGAACCACCGGTCCGAACTCTCGCCTACGTCACTTACGACGACCGCAACTTCTATGTCGGCTTTCGGGCGTTCGATCCGCAGCCCGAACAGATCCGAGCGCAGTTCATGGATCGCGATCAGATTCACACTCTCGTCCAGAACGACTATGTGATTGTCCAGATCGACACCTTCGACGACCAGAGACGCAGCTATCAATTCCGGGTCAATCCGCTGGGAGTCCAAGCCGACGCGTTCTCGAGTGAAGTCGACAGGACCGAGGACTGGTCCTGGGACATGATCTGGACCTCGAAGGGAAAGATCACCACCGAGGGGTTCGAAGTGGAGATCGCCCTGCCGTTCAACCAGCTGCGCTTTCCCAACACCAAGGCAGCCCAGACCTGGGGCTTCGATGTCGGCCGGTCCTGGCCCCGCAGCACCCGCCACCGCATGAACGCCAGCGGGCGGGACTGGAATCAGGCCTGCTGGGTCTGCCAGTTCGACAAGATCACGGGACTCGCAGGCATTCAGCCCGGCCGCAATCTGGAGCTCGACCCGACACTCACCGCGTCGCGCACTGACGAGCTCGAGCCGACACTCACCGCGTCCCCCACCGACGAGCTCGACGAATCTCCCGACGATGACCTCGCGGAATCCACCCAGGACACCGAGGTCGGTCTGACCGCGCGCTGGGGAATCACCCCGAGCTTGACGCTGATCGGCACGGTCAACCCCGACTTCTCACAGGTCGAGGCCGACGTCGCCCAGCTCGACATCAACGAGCGCTTTGCGCTCTTTTTCGAAGAAAGGCGTCCCTTCTTTCTCGAGGGTATCGCGGCGTTCAACGTCCCCAACCGCATCATCTTCACTCGCACCGTCGTCGATCCAGATTGGGGGATCAAGCTCGCCGGCAAGGCGGGCCGCAACGGTCTCGGCGTCTTTGCGGCTGAAGATACCGTCAACAGCCTGCTCTTCCCATCAAACCAAGGCTCCGACTCCACACTGTTGGATGAGCCGGTGACGAGCGGTGTCTTCCGCTACCGTCGCGATGTGGGTGCCGCCTCGGCCGTCGGCGTCGTCTACACCGGTCGCGAGGGTGAGGGCTACCACAACCGGGTCGCCGGAGTGGACGGCTTTTTTCGCCCCCGCGAGACGGACAACCTGACGGTTCATTACGTGCGGTCCGACACCCTATATCCGGCAACGGTTGCGGAGGACTTCGGGCAGCCCATCGAAGCCTTCGACGACGACTTCTGGGAGGTACGTTACGAGCACGACTCGCGTAACTGGAACTGGGCCGTGGATTACGAGGACTACGGCCCGGGTTTCCGTGCCGATAGCGGTTTCGTACCGCGGGTCGACATGCGCAAAGCCCAGGTACTGGCAATACGCAGAATCTGGGGTAAGGAAACCTCCTGGTACAACCAGTGGACGGTCGGTGCTTACGGCAACCACATCGAGGATTCGAACGCCCAATTGACCGATCAGACCGTGCAACTCTTCGCCACTCTCACCGGTCCGCTGCAGTCGAACGTCGAGCTGTATCTGACCCGCTGGAAGGAGCTCTTCGACGATGTTCTTTATGAAGATCTCGACAGCATCGACCTGTTCACCAACCTGCAACCCAGCGGAGCGCTGAGACTCGAGCTCTACGCTTCGCTCGGCGACACCATCGACTTCGCCAACAATCAGCCCGCTGACGAGCTGGTGCTCGCTCCGGAAATCGAGGCCAAGATCGGCCGGCACCTCAACGCCAGTCTCGATCACACCTTTCAGCGACTCGATGTGACCGGCGGTCGGCTCTTCACCGCCAACCTGAGCCAGCTTCGTCTGGTCTACAACTTCAATCTGCGTCTGTTTGTCCGCGGCATCTTCCAGTGGCAGCACGTCGAGCGCGATCCGGATCTCTACGTCGATACCGTTGAGCCCGAAACCGAGGAGCTCTTCACCCAACTACTCTTCTCATACAAAGTGAATGCCCGCACAGTGCTGTTTCTGGGCTACTCCGACAATCAGCTCGGCCTCCAGGACGTCGACCTGACTCGCACCGACCGCACCTTCTTCTTCAAGATCGGCTACGCCTGGATTCTCTAAGGTGCTCGCCAACGGCTGGCGATCAGAATAGCGCCATCTGCTTGTCGTCACCGACGACCTTGGCAAAATCGAGGCCGAGGTGGGAGAGGATCGGCTCGGCAATCGGCCGAATCTGTTTGTCCACATAGTGCTGATAGTCGAAGGGACTCTGTTGCTCGTCGGCGGGCTCGGGACCGGCGGTGGTGATGACGTAGGAGACCAGCCAGCCGGGCCGGCGGCTCATCTTGCGCGCCGCCACCACGTGCGGCGGGCTGGTAGAGGTGTAGGCCTCGGGCGGCTTGCGCATCGCCTTGCGGTAGACCAGCTCGTCGTCGAGCTCG
>SBFI01000238.1 GCA_006227875.1 Acidobacteriota bacterium | reverse complement strand
CCTTCTCCTCGGCGGCCTCCTCCTCGGTCGCCTTCTTGGCCGCCATGACCGCCGGAGCGATCAGCAGGACACAGACAAACAAGACCACGACCGGATGCATACGTTTCACAGTTGTTCCCTCCGCAGAGAATGGATTGAAGACGACAGATGTGACTTTGCAGGGTCCACCCGAATGGACCCTGAGACGTCATTCTAGCTCGAACCGGATTCCTCACCGAGGGGCGACCTCAGCGGCCGCCGCCAGGACGCGCATCTTCGGCCCGGCGGAGCATCGTCTTCGCGAGCGTAGCCGGGGCGAAGACCCGCGGCCCCAGGCGGCCGCTTCAGCCGAAGACGAGCTTGAGGAACGCCGGCAGCAGCTTGTCGGTCTCCGGGCTCGGGCCGAAGCGGCTGTCGAGGGCTTCCTTTTGCTCTTTGGGGGTCATATGGGCCGCATAGCCGGAGAGATAGCGGAGAAAGCGGCCGCGGTTGGTCTCCTCGTCCAGCTCGGGGTGGAATTGGGTGGTCCAGATCGGTTGGCCCGGGATGCGGAGGGCCTGGTTGGGGTTGAGCTCGCTGGTGGCCAGATGGAGAACCCCTTGAGGGAGAGTGGCGGCGCGATCCTTGCGGCCCATCTGAGCGGTGAATTTGGGCGGTAACAGACCCAGCAGCTCGTCTTGCTTCCCCTCGTCGGTCAGCGACAGCTCGTAGGTCCCCACCTCGGTCTTTGCGGGATCGTGGATGATCTCGCCCCCCAAGGCCTTGACCAGAATGTGGAAGCCAAAACAGGAGGCGAACATGGGGTGGCCGGTGGCCATGATCTCACCGGCGAAATCGAGCTGGGCCTCGAAATGGGGCAGGCTTCTCTTGGAGACATAGTAGTCGCCGCTGCCACCCACCATCACGGCATCGAACATCCGCGCCTCGGAGAGCGTGGGCGGGCCGCCGAGGAGATCCCAGGTCACGATCTGCTCGAGCGCCAGCCCGGTCTTCTTGGCAAAGGACCGGCGTTCTTCGTGGCGCACCGGGTCGTCCGCGTTCCGCGCCTGGAGTAGCAGGATTTTCAGGGTCACGCTATCTTCATTCTAAACTGTCACCCGATGCCCTTCGCCTATTACCAGAGATTGAGCCCGGCGCGGAAGCGAATCTACCGGCGGAGCGACGAGATCACATCGATCCCACTGCCCCGGGCAGAGGAGCTGCGGCCCTTGACCCATGAGCTCGCGGCGGTCCTCGACGAGGAGGACCGGCGGGAAGCCGAAAGAATCTGTCAGCAGCTGGCCGATGGTCTCACAGAGCGGCTGGAGGTGCCTTCGGTTCATGTAACCGTACTGAAGGTGAGACCCCGGGACGGTTGGGGGGAGCTCCACGGTCTCTACGAGCCGAGCGAGGACGAATACCTCTCCCGTATCTCGCTCTGGATGCGAACGGCCCAACGCGCACAGGTGGTGGCCTTTCGCACCTTTCTGCGGACACTCCTCCACGAGCTCGGCCACCACCTGGACTACGAGCTCTTCGACCTGGAAGAGACTTTCCACACCGAGGGCTTCTACAAAAGGGAATCGAGTCTCTTCAACCAGCTGGTGGACAAAGAAAAACCCGGTCGGTGAGACCGGGTCATTCCTCTGCAGATGAGACCGTAGGCTTTGCGATCTAGCTCGTGAGTCGACTCACGGTCCGGTGAATGGAGCGCGTGGGGATGGAGACCTTGACCGAGGTCGATGGCTCCTCCACCTCCACTACCAGCTTGCCCCGCTTCTTTCTGACCCGCACCCAGGTGTCCCCATCCTCGACCTCGACCAGGGTGACGTCGGGGCAATCGTCCAGCTCATCCAGCAACCCGTGGATCATCGGCGCCCAGTCGCCCAGGTCCAACTCGGCATGGAGCTCCAGCAACTCCTCCTCATCGAGCACCCAGTCGGTGGTGGCTACCGCGGCGTCCACGACCGCCACCGGCATGGGTAGATAGAGACTGAAGTTCTCTTTCCGATCCTCGACGCTTACCGTCATCACCCCACCCCAGGCATAGACCGCCCCGATGAGCACCACCCAGCTCAAGATCGCGATGCCAAAGAAGGCCGCGATGTAAGTCAGGACTTTCCTCGTGCTGGCCATGACAGCTCTCCCTTAGTCGGCCTCGGCGATCGAGTCGACCCAGATGCGGACGTTCTCGTCGTCCGAGGTGACGGTCACCAGCTCGCCCTCGCCCTCCTGGACCAGAGCGTTGATCGCCGCCTGGATGTCGAGCTCGTCCTCGTTGCCCGAGAGCAACGCGTCTACGACGGCAAACGGAACACGCACGTCGACCTTCTCGTTCTTCTCTTCCTCGAGCACGGTGACGTAGAGAAACCCGCTCTCCTTCCAGACCTTGACGTCCTCACCCTCCTCCTCCACCTTGACAAAGGTCATGTCGGGGCTGTCCCTGAGCTCCGTCCAGAGCTCTCGGATCTGGGCTGGAGTCAGATCGTGATCGCTGAAATGCATGCCGTGGTCACCGAGATGCTCTTCAGGGATCATCGAGATCGCCTTCTCGATCATCGATGCCGGCAGGTTGACGGTGACCTTCGTACCATCCTCGTCGTTGACCCGGACATGGAACCAGAGGTTCGATGCCGCCGAAGCGGCGCCGGCGATCACCAGGGCGGCAAGAAAGACAATGGAAATGCGGTGGATTTGCTGTTTCATAGGCTCGATTCTCCTCTTCCTACTGGATAAGACGAGCCTCCCGCCGGAAAGTTTCACTGTTGTGACTGCGGATTCGGGCAACAAAACACGGGGAAACGAGGCCCCGCCCGGCCGGCACGGAGGCCGGCCGCTTCGATCGG
>SBFI01000032.1 GCA_006227875.1 Acidobacteriota bacterium | reverse complement strand
ATCGGTGGCTATATCTTCAGCGACTACGCCGTCTCCCCAGACGGCGAGCGGTTTGTCATGTTCCCCGACACCGAGCAGCGCTCGGCCAACACCCACGTCACCCTGGTCTTCAACTGGTTCGACGAGTTGGAGCGGACGCTGCCGACCGCAGACTGAGCAAAACAAAAAGGGGACAGGCCGCACAATTCCCGTTGGGAAATTTGCCACCTGCCCCCGACTCTGTCCGTGGGCTCTAGCTGTCGAGGACTACTTCCCTTTGTTCTTGAGGATCTTGTCCCACTTGTTGCCCATCTTGCTCAAGATGTTGTCGATCTGCTTGGCTTGCTTTTCCGGCTTCTCCTTGACCGTCACCGTGCCGGTGCCGCGCCAGACCATCTTCTTGTCGCCCGGCTCGTAGGCATCGATGATCAGGGTGCCGTCGGTGTAGGTCTGGGTGGTAGTTGTCGAGGAACCACCCATGCCGCCGTAGCCGTAGCCGTAGCCGTAGCGGCCATAGCCGCCCCAGCCCGGACCCCAGCCGCCGTAGCCGTAGCTGGTGGTGTTGAAGACGGTGTTGTCCTGGGTGGTGACGTGGTAGGTGACGTAGATGTCGCCACCGTCGGCGACCTGCGCCAGCCCGCCTTCCCGCAGCTCGGTGAGGATGGCGTTCTTGATCCGGCTGTCGGTCAACTGGTTACCGGTGTTGGAATCCTCGGTGTCGAAATAGGTAAAAGTCTTGACCTGACGGAAGTCGAAGTCGTGTGCGTAGTCGATGGTGATCTTCTGGGCGAGCGCGGGGGTCGCCACCACCGCGAATACGACCAACATACCAAACATTTTTCTCATCAGCATTCTCCTTGTTTGAGGATGGATACAGCAGTGTCCGGGCCAGTCTAGCAGTCCTCGACACCCGCTGCCGACCCGATCGGGGTCGGGCAGCACTTGGGACTTCTACGACGGGCTCCAGGGGTCGGTTTCAAAGTGGTCCCATCCCCCGGCTGCCAGGGCCTGAGTGCCGTCGGCGGTGGTCAGCTGCACCTTCCGACCATCGGTCAACCGGCCGACTCGGGTACAGCCGAAATCCCCAGGTGGCTTTTGGCTCGGAGAGAGGGTAAAGAGCAGGACATAGTCCTCGCCACCGGTGAGGGTGAGCTCGAGGGGGTCCTGGTCGAGCTCGCGGCAAAGGTCGGCAAATCGGGCCGGCCGGGGAAGGGCATCGCTTTCGAGAGTCGCCCCGACGCCGCTCTCCCGACAGAGGCGGTGGAGATCGAGGGCCAGACCATCGGACAGATCGATAGCGGCTACCCGGCTGCGGCCCGCCAGCCACCGGCCGAGCTCGAGCTGGGGTTTGGGGAGCAGATGACGGCGGACGGCCCGGCGGGCGGCTGCGGCGATGCCGCGGTCGGTACCTATCCTCTTGGGCAGCTCCACCCGGCGGCCGCTCATCCGGGCCCCCCGGGCAAGCAGAAGACGCCCCGCCGCCGATTCACCCAGAGAACCGCCGACCCAGAGAAGATCTCCCGCCCGCCCGTTCGAGCGGCTGAGCCAACGGCCTTTTGGGCTCTTGCTCCCCAGCAGGGTCAGCGAGGTGGTGGCGGTCGGACTCTTCGCCACGTCTCCACCGGCGAGCTCGACACCCAGCCGGGTGCACTCGCGGGAGAGCGAGGCAAGAAGACGACGGGCATCGAAGTCGGGTGGTACCGCGAGGGCCAGGAAGGCAAAGCGGGGTTGAGCCCCCATGGCGGCCAGGTCGGAGGCGTTGACCGCCAGCAGACGACGCGCGACGAGCGCCGGGTCGAGACCCTCGGGGAAGTGGACACCGGCGATCTGGTGATCCAGGGTCACCGCCCACTCGCCCTGGGCCGAGATCACCGCTCCGTCGTCACCCAGCAGCGTGTGGCCGGCCCGGCCGGACCGTTGACGCAGCCACTCGACGAGGGCGTCTTCGCTGCCGAGCTTCATCGCCGGGCTGTACGTTTCTGCTTGGACGATGAGGTGCTCTTCCTGGCCGTCTTCTTCTTTCGAGAAGAGGTGATCAGGGCGATGTCGAGCACCTCGTCCATGTGCTCGACAAAGTGAAAGGTGAGGCCCTTCTTCAGATGGTCCGGGATCTCCCCCAGGTCCCGCTCGTTGAGCTTGGGGAGGACGATCGCCTTGACCCCGGCGCCGCGGGCGGCCAGAACCTTCTCCTTCAAGCCCCCGATCGGCAGCACATCGCCACGCAGCGTAATTTCACCGGTCATTGCGATTCTGCGGCTCACCGGTTTCGACTTGAGCACCGAGACGATGGCCGAGGCGATGGTGATACCTGCCGACGGCCCGTCTTTGGGGACCGAGCCCGCGGGTACGTGGACGTGAATATCGTGGCGGGTGAAATAGTCGTCCGGCAAACCGTCGTCGGCACAGCAGGATCGGGAGTAACTGAGGGCGGCCTGGGCCGACTCCTTCATCACCTCACCCAACTGACCGGTCAGCCGCAGCTCTCCCTTGCCGGGGAGGGTGACGACTTCGATAAACAGCAGATCACCGCCGGCGGCCGTCCAGGCGAGACCGGTTGCCACACCGATGCGGTTGCTGTGGAGCAGCTCTTGGCTGAAGTGCTTCGCCGGTCCCAGGAACTTCTCGACGTTCTCGGGTGTGACCACCGTCTTCTTCTTTTTCTTTCCGCTCGCCACGCCCACCGCCACCTTGCGACAGATGGCCGCCAGCTCGCGCTCGAGGTTGCGAACACCGGCCTCCTGGGTGTAGTTGGCGGTGATCTTGCGGATGCCGGGTGCCGAAAACGAGATCAGCTTGCGTGTCAGACCGTGGAGCTCGATCTGCTTGGGGATCAGATGCCGGCGGGCGATGTGCAGCTTCTCGTCACCGGTATAGCCGCTCAGCCGGATGACCTCCATGCGGTCGAGAAAGGCGGGCTGAATCGGCTCCAGCAGGTTGGCGGTGGTGATGAACATGACCTGTGACAGATCGTAGGCCACCCCCAGGTAGTGGTCACGAAAGCTGTGGTTCTGCTCGGGATCCAGGACCTCGAGCAGGGCGGAGGAGGGGTCGCCGCGAAAGTCCGACCCCACCTTGTCGATCTCGTCCAGCATAAAGACCGGGTTGCTGGTCTTGGCCTGGTTGATGCCCTGGACGATGCGTCCGGGCAGGGCCCCCACATAGGTGCGCCGGTGACCCCGGATCTCCGCCTCGTCGCGGACACCCCCCAGCGAGATGCGCACGAACTCGCGGCCCAACGCCCGGGCGATCGAGCGCCCGAGTGAGGTCTTGCCGACACCGGGCGGCCCGACAAAGCAGAGGATCGGGCTCTTGGTGTCATTCTTCAGCTTGCGCACCGCAAGATACTCGAGGATGCGCTCCTTGACCTTTTCCAGATCGTAGTGGTCCTCGTCCAGGATCTTGCGGGCATTGTCGAGGTCCAGCCGATCCTCGCTGAAGGTGACCCAGGGCAGCCCGGTCATCCACTCCAGATAGGTGCGGATGATGGCGGTCTCGGCGCTCTCGGGATGGCTGCGCTCGAGCCTTTTAAGCTGCTTTTCGACCTCCTCGTAGGCCTCCTCGGGCATGCCCTTTTCCCGCGCCAGGCGGCGGAAGACGGCGACCTCCTCGTCGAGCTCCTGACCTTCGCCCAGCTCCTGCTGGATGGCCTTGAGCTGCTGACGCAGGAAGTATTCGCGCTGCCCCTTGTCCATCTCGCCGCGGGCCTGGAGCGAGATCTCCTGCTGCATCTTGAGGAGCTGGATCTCGCGCATGAGGAGATCGTTGATGGTCTTGAGACGCCGGAAAGGGGAGGAGGCCTCGAGAATCTTTTGCGCGTCCTCCGTCTTGAGCTCGAGGTTGCCGGCGGCCAGGTCGGCGAGCCTGCCCGGCTCGTCCAAGTTGGCCGCCAGGATCATGACCTCGGAGGAGATGTTCTTGCCCAGGTTGACGACCGTGTCGAGCCCCTCTTTGACGGCGCGGGTCAAAGCCTCGAGCTCGAGCGAGGGCTCATCGACCGGATACTCGTCGATCTGCTCCACCTTGGCCTTGAGAAACGGCTCGGTCTGGCTGAAGTGCTCGATCCGCGCACGGCTCAGACCCTGGACAAGAATGCGGATCCTGCCGTCGGGGAGCTTCAGCATCCGCATGATCAGGGCTGCGGTTCCCCAGTGGTAGATATCGTCCTGACCCGGCTCCTCCACGGTCGGGTCCTTTTGGGCGGCCAGCATGATGATGCGGTTCTCCGCCAACGCCTGATCGACCGCCTGGATACTCTTGTCCCTTCCCACCGACAGCGGCAGGATGATGTAGGGGAAGAGCACGACATCCTTCAACGGCAGCACCGGAAGGATGTCCGGGAGCTTCATCTCCTCTTCGGGGATCTGCTCTTGCGGCTTGTTCATATCTGTTCTTCCTCAGCCACGGTGCCGCAAGAGGTTCTTGAGCTCGCTCATGAACTCGTCGATGTCCTCGAACTTGCGATAGACCGAAGCAAAGCGGACGTAGGCGACTTGATCGAGCTGACGAAGACGGGTCATGACAAAGGAGCCGATCTCGGTCGTCGTCATCTCCCGGTCCTCCCGCTCGTGGAGCTGTGCCTCGACCGCGTCCACGATCTCGTCGAGACTCTTGGCCGGCACCGGGCGCTTCTCACAGGCCTTGTGTAGACCGACCAGGAGCTTCTTGCGATCGAACTCGACCCGGCTGCCATCCCGTTTGATGACCATGTAGGGGATGTCCTCGATCCGTTCGTAGGAGGTGAACCTGCGGCCACAGACCACACACTCTCGTCGGCGTCGAACGGTCAGTCCGTTCTGGGTCTCACGCGAGTCGACGACCCGATCGTTCGTCTCGCCGCAGAAGGGGCACTTCATGGCAGCTGGGAATTCTACTCGAACGCTGCAGAGAATCCTGGTTCTTTCGCTCAGCTATCGGGGTTGGGCCGGATCTCCACTACAAACCTCATCCCCTGGGAATCGTCGGACCGGTCCAGGTCCATGTCGACTTCCTTGAACTCACGAACAGTGTGGTGCTCTTCGTCCTCGACTTTCAGCTTCAAGGAGACCCTGCTGGCGCGCTCGAAGGTCGGCCGGTCGAGCTTCAGCAGCACACCCTGCCGGGGTGTCCCTTTGGCGGGAGCGGACGGCGCAGGCCGGGCTTGCGGGGCAGGGGGTGGGGTCGGTGAAGAAGGTCGAGTCTGGCTTGTCGCAGCCACCGTGCGCGGCGCCGACCTGATGGCTCGAGGAACGGTGACCGATCTGGGCCTTGTCGCCGGGGCGTCTTCCAGCTCGGACGGAAGTTTGTCACCGTTCTCGAGCTGACTCTTCAGCGATACGAGCGTCCGTTTGGAGATGGCTCGCAGGGTCTCGAAGACACCGAGGCCGGTGAGAGCCGATGCTTCTATCCGTGGATGGCCGTTGACACCCAGGACCTCATCGAGCTCCTCGACCGACGAGACCTCGTCGAGGTCTCTCTTGTTGTACTGATAGACCAGCGGCAAGGTCTCCATCGGGATGTCCAGATCGGCAAGATTGGACCCGAGGTTGAGCTGCGACTCGCGGTTTGCCGAGGTCATGGTCCGTTGGGAGTCGGCGACAAAGACCACGCCGTCGACCCCTTTGAGTACCAGCTTCCTGGTGGTGTTGTAGAAGACCTGACCCGGCACGGTGTAGAGCTGGACTCGGGTCCTGAGGCCGGCAATCGTTCCCACTTCGAGAGGCAGTAGATCGAAGAAGAGGGTGCGGTCGGCCTCGGTCTCGAGAGAGACCATCTCACCACGCGAGGCCCCCGTGGTGTGATCGTAGATGTACTGCAGATTGGTGGTTTTGCCGCAAAGCCCGGGGCCGTAGTAGACGACCTTTACGGTCATCTGTTTCATGCTGAAGTTGAACGAAACCATTGAAATACTCCGGCAGATTCGGCCGCGGGAGACTCGATGTTATCACTCGGATCGAGAGGGAAGTGTTAGATACTTCGCGCTCCGGGGCGACGGCCTCCGGCGGTTGCTAGGGGCCTTTGTCGGCCCTCGGGAATGCATCTAGAAAGTTCTCGAGGGCCTCGTGGGTCGAGTCGAGCTCTCCTCGTTGTTGCCGGTGGCGCAGGGTCTCGCGGGCGATAGTGGCTACCAGGGCCGCCCTTTCGGGATCGGCTTCCCGCAGTCGTCGAAGCTGGATCTCCAGGGTCTCGAGGTCGCCTCGGGCCACCGGGCCGGTGATGGCGGCCGCCGGGTCCGCCAACCCCCGGGTCTGATCGAGCGCACCCAGGGCCAGCTCGAGATAGCCCCGGCCCACGGCCGCTGGGAGCCCGGCGCTCGAGGCGATATTGCAGGCGGTGGCCAACAGCGTCACCACCCCGCCCGCCGCCAGCGAGGCGGCCAGATGGTAGAGCGGACGGCTCTCGGCCGGAATCTCCACCGCCTCGCCGGACCAGGCAGTGACCAGACGTCGGGCCATCTGCTGAGCCTCCGGCTCGCCGTCGACGGCAAATACCGAGCCGGCGGCCGCACTCGCCGCGGGCAAGATGTCGGGGTAGGCCATGAGTGGATGGAGGCTGCCGGTTGCCGTGCCCTGCGGCCCGAGAGGATGGAGGACCGCGGCCGACTGGTGTCCGGATGTGTGGAGAGCGACCTTGGCCTGGGGATGCCGGGCAAGGGTAGCGGCGACACCGGCCAGAGCCGAGTCGGAGACCGCGATCAGGAGAAGGTCCTCGTTCTCGCTCCCGAGGCTCGCGAGAGCCGCGGTTTGACCGCCCAGCCGGGTCGCCAGCGCTCTCGCCGTCGGCTCGGAACGCCCGGCGACCTCGACTAGAGATGCCCCCGACTCGACCAGCCAGCAGGCGAGACTCGAGCCCACACGGCCCGGTCCGACCAGCGAAAAGGTCAGCCCGCCAAGGGGAGGTGATGGCAAAGCCATTGCGCTACAATAGCTTTGCGCTGCCGAGGCGGCAAGGCGGCTTTGGAGGGAGTATGTACGGAGATCCCCCCAACGGTGCCGCCCGCTCGGCTTGCAGGCTGCGAGCAGTCGGATGTCGGAACACGAAAAGAACCAGCGCCTGTCGCCACGCGACTACGAGATTCTCAAGGACGTGGTGCGCACCTACATTTTTACCGGTGAGCCGGTGAGCTCGCGCTCGCTGGCCAAGCGGCCCCGCCACGAGCTCTCGGCCGCCAGCATCCGCAACATCATGGCCGATCTGGAGGCCTGTGGCTATCTGATGCAGCCCCACACCTCCGCCGGTCGAGTTCCCACCCGCGCCGGTTACCACCTCTATATCGACGCGCTGATGCCCACCCGGGGGGTACCGGATCGGGAGCGGCGCTATATCGACGAGAATCTGCGTGAGGCCCCCTCGGACGGCGAGCAGTTGATGGGTGCCGTGACCTCGTTGTTGACCGAGCTTTCTCACCAGATCGCCATCGTGGTTACACCGGCTCTTGGTGACACGGTCCTGCGATCGGTGGACTTTGTCCAGCTCTCGGGTGCCCGCGTCCTGTGTGTCCTGGTATCCGCCAGCGGCTTTGTGGACAACAAGGTCATCGAGACCTTGAGACCTCTGCCACGCGAGGAGCTGGTTACCATCTCCAACTATCTGAC
Source organism: Acidobacteriota bacterium (assembly GCA_006227875.1). Lineage (GTDB taxonomy): Bacteria > Acidobacteriota > Thermoanaerobaculia > Multivoradales > JAHEKO01 > M0029. The sequence continues at coordinate 255 of SBFI01000032.1, read as the reverse complement.
CGAGAATTTCGCCGGACTCAGCCTGCGTCAGATTCGTGATCGGCTGCTGGAGATGATGGCCGAGGAAAGGGCACAGGTCGACCAACTGTTGGCCAGTGCCATCACCCTGGCTCAGGAGGCCCTGGGCACAGAAGGGGAGCCCGAGGTGCTCGTCGAGGGCACCTCCAGCGTGCTGGTCCAGCCCGAGCTGTCCGATATCGAGCGGGTCCGCAAGCTGATGGGGACCTTTTCCGACAAGGCGAAACTGGTGCGCAT
>SBFI01000084.1 GCA_006227875.1 Acidobacteriota bacterium | reverse complement strand
TCTCGCCGGGGCTCTCTTCGGTGCCGGCAAAAAGCGAACCGATCATGACCGAGTGGCCACCGGCGGCAATCGCTTTGGTGACATCACCCGAGAACTTGATGCCGCCATCGGCGATCACCGGTATACCGTGCTCGGCCGCCGCCTGACTGCACTCGAGGATCGCGGTGACCTGGGGCATACCGGCGCCGGTCACCACGCGTGTCGTACAGATCGACCCCGGTCCGATGCCGATCTTGACGGCATCGACCTGACGCTCGATGAGAGCGAGAGTGCCTTCGCGGGTGGCTACATTGCCGGCGACGAGCCTCGCCTCCGGAAACTGCTCCCGCAGCCGGGTACAGGCGTCGAGTACACCCCGGCTGTGAGCGTGTGAGGAGTCGAGCACGAGAAAGTCGACCTTGGCATCGATCAAGGCCCGGGCGCGGTCGAGGAGGTCGCCGGCGGCTCCTACGGCCGCTCCCACCCGCAGACGACCCAATTCGTCTTTGCAGGCCAAGGGGTATTTGATGGCTTTCTGGATGTCCTTGACGGTAATCAGACCCTTGAGATTACCGTCCCGGTCGACCACCAAGAGCTTCTCGATCTTGTGCTCATGCAGCAGCGCCTTGGCCTCGTCCAGCGTCGTTCCCTCGGGCACCGTGATCAGGTTCCGGCTGGTCATCAGCTCGTCGATCCTTTTGTCGAGGTCGACCTCGAAGCGGAGATCACGGTTGGTGAGGATGCCCACCAGGTGCCCGCCGTCGTCGGTAACCGGAACGCCGGAGATCTTGTAGTGCGCCATCACCTCCAGCGCCTCGCGGATCTTCTGCTCCGGCCGCATGGTTACCGGGTCGACGATCATCCCGGCCTCACTCCGTTTGACCTTGTCTACCTCGGCGGCCTGTGCTTCGATCGAGAGGTTCTTGTGGATAACACCGACCCCACCGGCTTGCGCCATGGCGATGGCCAAGCGCGACTCGGTCACCGTGTCCATGGCGGCCGACACCAGCGGTACATTCATCTCGATCCCACGACACAGTACAGTGCCGAGATCCACGTCGTTGGGGTGGACCTCGGATAGGGCCGGGGCGATGAGGACGTCGTCGAAGGTAAGGGCTGCAGCTGGGGCGTTCTCGTTCCGACTCATCAGGAATCTCGTTTCAGGAAGCCACGGAGGCGGGCGCCCCGCAGCACTTCTTGTACTTCTTGCCCGAGCCGCACGGGCACGGGTCGTTGCGGCCCACCTTCTCTGTCTTGCGCACCATGGTCTGTGGCCGGGTCGGGGGCGCACCCGTCTTGGGAGGGGCGGAGAACCGGAAGCCTGCAGGCGGCGCCTGACGCCGTTGGCGCTCCTCGGCCATCTGCTCCTCGGAGACCGGCTCGAGTCGAAACAGCGCTTTGACGATGGTGTCTTCGATGCGTTCCTTCATCGCCTGGAAGAGCTCGAAGCTCTCACGCTTGTACTCCTGCTTCGGATCGCGCTGGCCGTAGCCGCGGAGGCTGATGCCTTCTTTTAGATGATCGAGGGCCAGAAGATGGTCTTTCCAGGCCCCGTCGACCACCCGCAGCATCACATCGCGCTCGAGGGCGCGCATCATCTCGGGACCCAGCCGCTGTTCCTTGTCCTCGTACTTGGCCTTGACCGCACCAAAAAGGGCCTCCTCGATCTCTTCAACACCCAGCTCCTCGAGCTCGATACCCAGCTCGTTGACGTCGATGTCGAAGTAGGCCAGCGTGTCGGTTCGTATCTGGGCAAAATCCCAGTCCCGGGGGTCCGACTTCTCCGGGCAGTGGGCGTCGAGATAGTAGCCGAGGATCTCCGAAGTATTGCGTAGGACGTAGTCCTTGCCTTCCTTGCCCTCGAGGACATCCTTGCGCAGCTCGTAGATGGCCTCGCGCTGCTTGTTCATGACGTCGTCGTACTCGAGCAGATGCTTACGAGTCTCGAAGTTTCTGCCTTCGACCTGCCCCTGCGCCCGCTCGATCGCTTTGGACACCATCTTGTGCTCGATCGGCTCGCCTTCCTCCATTCCCAACCGCCCCATGAGACCCTGAATCCGCTCGGAGCCAAAGATGCGCATCAGGTCGTCTTCGAGTGAGAGAAAGAAGCGCGACGAGCCCGGATCACCCTGTCGACCCGAGCGCCCTCGCAGCTGATTGTCTATGCGTCGAGATTCGTGCCGCTCGGTGCCCAGAATGTGCACCCCTCCGGCCTCCAGAACCTCTTGCTTCTCCTTTTCGCAGGTCTGCTGATAGCGGGTCAGGGCGTCCCGGTAGTCGTCGGCCTCCTGCTCGGGGTCGGCCTCGCCACGAGCCAGACCGACCGGGTTACCACCCAGAACGATGTCGGTGCCACGGCCGGCCATGTTTGTGGCGATGGTGACCGCGCCCTTGCGCCCGGCCTGGGCCACGATCGTGGCCTCGCGCTCGTGATACTTGGCATTGAGCACCACGTGGGGCACGCCCTTGCGCTTGAGCAGCTTGGAGAGCATCTCGCTGTTCTCGATCGATATGGTTCCGGCCAGCACCGGTTGGCCCTGCTCGTGACAGTCGACGATCTCTTCCGCCACCGCGGTCCACTTTTCCCTGGCCGTGCGATAGACCAGGTCCGCCCGATCGTCGCGGACCATCGGCATGTTGGTGGGGATGACGACGACGTCCAGATCGTAGATCTCGCCGAACTCGGTGGCCTCGGTCTCGGCCGTACCGGTCATTCCGGCCAGCTTGTCGTAAAGACGGAAATAGTTCTGAAAGGTGATGGTGGCCAGCGTCTGGTTCTCGCGCTCGATCCGCACCCCCTCCTTGGCCTCCACGGCCTGGTGGAGCCCATC
>SBFI01000109.1 GCA_006227875.1 Acidobacteriota bacterium | reverse complement strand
CGCCGCTTCGATGAAATAGGAAGCTGGAGCTAGCCTTCGAACCGGGTCATCACCAACGCACCGTTGGTGCCGCCAAAGCCAAAGGAGTTGGTGAGCGCGACCCGCACCTCTGTGGGCCGGGCCTTCCAGGGAACAAAATCGAGGTCGCAGCCCTCGCCGGGCTGGTCGAGGTTGATGGTTGGAGGCAGCGTCTGGTGCTTGAGGGTGAGGGCCAGAATACCGGCCTCGAGCCCGCCGGCCGCACCCAGCAGATGCCCGGTCGAGGACTTGGTCGAGGAGACGGCAAGACGGTGGGCGTGGTCGCCAAAGACATCTTTGATCGCCATGACCTCGGCCAGATCGCCGAGAGTCGTCGAGGTGCCGTGGGCGTTGATGTAGCCGACGGTGTCGGCGCTGAGATCCGCATCCGCGAGCGCCGCTCGCATGACACGTGCGGCGCCGGCGCCCTCGGGGTCCGGTGCCGAGATGTGATAGGCGTCGCCGCCCATCCCGTAGCCCACGATCTCGGCATATATCTGTGCTCCCCGTGCGGTCGCCTGTTCGAGCTCCTCGAGGACGAGGATGCCGGCCCCCTCACCGACGACAAACCCGTCCCTCTCGGCATCCCAGGGTCGCGATGCCTTCTCGGGCTCCTCATTCCTCGTCGATAGCGCTCTCATGGCGCTGAAGCCACCGATGGCAAGGGCAGTGACAACGCCTTCGGTGCCACCCGAGATCATGGCATCGGCGAACCCGAGCTGGATCTGCCGAAAGGCGTCGCCGACCGCGTGCAGACCGGTTGTGCACGCCGTACATGGCGAGGTGTTGGGACCCTTGGCTCCAAATCGGATGGAGACCTGCCCCGCCGCCATGTTGGCGATCAGACCCGGGATGAAGAACGGTGAGATTCGACTCGGCCCCTTTTCGAGCATCATCGAATGCACCCTCTCGATCAGGGGCAGACCACCGATCCCCGAGCCAATGATTACTCCTACCCGCTCGGCGTTACTGTCGTCGATCGACAGACCGGAATCCTCGACCGCCATACTCGAGGCGGCCAGGGCAAACTGGGTAAAGAAGTCTGTTTTCTTAAGCTCTTTCTTCTCGACGTAGAGCGTGGGCTCGAAGTCGGGGACTTCACCGGCAATCTTGCAGGCAAACTCCGATGCGTCGAAGCGGGTTATCGGACCGATGCCGTTGCGGCCATCGAGGATCCCCTGCCAGGTCTCGACGGTCCCCACCCCAAGTGGTGAGACGAGGCCCACTCCGGTAACCGCAACGCGACGCCCGTATTGGAGGGTCACTTTGGCCGGACTTGAATGAGCTCAGCCCGCAGCTTCGGCGTGTTGCTGAATATAGGCGACCGCTTCCTCGACCTTGCTGATCTTCTCGGCCTCTTCGTCCGGTATCTCGATCCCGAACTCCTCCTCGAAGGCCATCACCAACTCGACGATATCCAGCGAGTCGGCTCCCAGATCATCGGTGAAGCTGGCTCCAGGGGTCACCTCGTCGGCGTCCACACCGAGCTGTTCGACGATAATGCTCTTGACTTTCTCTTCGACAGACATGTCTTGTCCCCTCCAACTTAATGGTTTGGGTAAAGCGTCCTTGTTATTTACATGGTGCCGCGCGGCATTCTAATGCAAACCGGGAGCCGATGTGGGAGTTTCCGCCAGATCGGCGATCCCGGACCCGCACGCACGGCAATCATTCGTTCTCAGATATACAGCCCCCCCGAGACATTGAGAACGTGACCGGTGACGTATCCGGCCTCTTCACTGGCCAAAAAGGCAGTCGCCCAGGCGACATCTTCGACAGTACCGAGACGCTGCAGTGGAATCATCTCGACCAGGCCGTCGCGCTGCTTTTCCGGAATCCGGTCGGTCATGGCGGTCTCGACAAACCCCGGCGCGATCACATTGACCGTGATGTTGCGCGGCGCCAGCTCTCGGGCCAGCGACTTGCTCAGCCCGATCAAACCCGCCTTGGCCGCAGCGTAGTTGGCTTGACCGGCGTTGCCCATCATGCCGACCACCGAGGAGACCGAGATGATCCGGCCCCACCGACGCCGCATCATCCCCCTGGCCAGAGCCCGGGTGACCGCAAAAGCACCGCTGAGGTTGGTGTTGAGAACCCGGTCCCACTCTTCTTGCCCCATGCGGATGAAGATGTTGTCGGCGGTGATACCGGCGTTGTTGACCAGAATATCGACCGCGTTGAACGGCTCCGGAAGCTCCTTGAGACGGTCACCGATCTCCCCGGTCCGAGACAGATCGAGCGGCCAGGCTAGGGCCTCGCCACCGGTCTCACCGATTTCCGCAGCCATAGCCTCAAGCTTGTCGGCGGTCCGCGCCGCCAGCACCAGCCGGGCACCCTGGAGTGCCAGACGGCGGGCGATCGCCTCACCGATACCCTGGGAGGCTCCCGTGACGAGCGCCGTCTTGCCTTCGAGATTGAACCCGGTCATTCTCCTGCCCCACTTGCGGCGAGATACTTCTCGAGCCCCTTTGGCTCCGAAAAACTCTTGGCCACGACACCCGGACTGATGCGGCGGATCAGACCGCTGAGCACGGCTCGCGGCCCGATCTCGAGCAAGGTCCCCACTCCGCCCACGTCCACCATCCACCGAATCGACTCCACCCAGCGCACCGGTCCGTCTATCTGCCTTACCAAAGCCTGCCTCGCCGCCTCCCCGGTCGTCACCGGCTGGGCGTCGATATTGGTGACCACCGGCGGCTCAGGCGCGGCGAACGTGGTCTCCTCGAGCTCGGGTGCAAGACCCTCCCGCGCCGGTCTCATCAACGCCGAGTGAAAAGGGGCCGAGACGGGGAGCATCACGGCCCGCATGG
>SBFI01000090.1 GCA_006227875.1 Acidobacteriota bacterium | reverse complement strand
GGGCGTGGATACGACGGTCTTCCCCCACGTCGACGAAGATTGACAGTCGGAAGATATTCGGAGCGCGTTATGCCGGGACAGGCTCTCCCGACCGCCGGTTTCAGCCGTGTCGGAAACCGCTCGAGGCATGCGAGCCCATCTTGGGCTCCTAAGTGGCGCCCCAACCCCGTGTGAGGCTGGCGCTGAACGAAAGGAATGTCCCATCCCTCACGTGCTTCGCTTCCCTTATCTACCAGCCGGGGGCTGGAATTCCGAGCGAACTCAGCCGGCTGAACCGAGGCCCGTCCCGCCGCTGCCGATCGTCAACCCGACCGACCCGTCGTACGCCGATGACCGCGTTGCTGAGCCAGATTTCATCGGCATCGACGAGGTCGCCCAGTGAGAGCTCGTCGGCTTTGGCCGTCAGGTCCACACGGTCGAGGTTTTCGAGCAGCCAATCTCGCATCACGCCCGGAAGACATCGCTCCGGGGCCGGGGGGGTTCGAGCCACATTTCCGGTGACGATCCAAATGTTGGCGATCGATGTTTCGAGGAGTCCGTCACTCGAGTCGATCAGCAGGACATCATCGAAACCCTCCCCCTGGGCCTGCTCCCGGGCCAGGTCCCACGCCATCCGGGCCAGGGTCTTGTGACCTGCAAGGGGCGGCGCTGCCGGCCAGCGCTCAATCTTCAGCCTCGACGGCTGGGCTTTCGATCCCACTGCATCACAGGGCGTCGCCGACGCTGTCACGGCCCACTGGGACGGAGCCGTTCTCCGGGCGACCACCCGCAGTCGAGCCGGTCCGTCAAGTCCCGCTGCGGTCAACAACTCACACAGATCTGATTCGGTCGGCAATCCAGGGTCACCGGTTACTCCGAGATAGACGAGACTCGACAGCAGACGCCGGCTGTGCCGGGACCACAGGAGAGGTCGGGCGTGGTCGCAGCCGACGGTGGTGAAGACACCCCAGTCAGTCAAGCTCGACCGATCCGAAAGGCCTCGCTCCTCGATGCGGTTGTTGTTCCAGACAACGGTCACACCGCGCATCCCACCAGATCTAACCACCGTTCGACCTTGAGCCGACATTCCCTCTCTTCCGCCTCCGGGTTCGAATCCCACACCACGCCGCAGCCGGCGGCGAACTCCACCGTCGTGCCAACCCGCCACGCGGTGCGGATCGGCAATGCGAACTCCATGTCGCCGTCCGAGGCGACGACACCGATCGCTCCGGTGAACGGTCCCCTCCGGACAGGCTCTAGATCACGAATCAATGACATCGCGGCGTACTTTGGACAGCCGGTCACCGATCCGCCGGGCACCATGGCCGCCAACAACTCCCACCACTCGAGATCGGGCCGCGCCTCGCCTCGCACCCGACCGACGAGGTGGTGGATGGTCGCATAGGTACGTACCGAACCCGGATCGACCACCTCGACCGAACCGATGCGCGAAACTCTTCCGAGATCATTGCGCTCGAGGTCGACGACCATCGCCAGCTCGGCTCGCTCCTTGGGATCGGAGGCGAGCTCTTCAACCAGCCGTCGGTCCTCTTTTGGTGTCTTTCCGCGGGGTCTGGTTCCTTTGATGGGGCAGGTCTCCAAGACGTTTCCGCGTTTTCTGAGCAGCATCTCCATCGATGCACACAACAGCTCATCGTCGCCAAAATGAAACCGCGCCAGGTAGTCAGGTTCACCGCCCTTCGAGGCCGCTTTCGCGAACGAGCCCAGGTGTCCGGTTCTGCCTTCGACCGTCATACGCCGGCACAGGTTCACCTGATAAACATCACCCGACGCGATTCGCTGGCGAATCGACTCAACACTGTCGCGATACCTTCCTCCATCGAGGCTCCAGCGGGCCACGTCCGCGGTTTCTGCTGCCGGATGGTCCTCCTCTTCGACGTTTGACGCCGGAGTAGGCTCGAGCAGAAACCTCCCCGCCGGCGCCGAGTCCTCACCTCCCCGGGTCGGCAGATCGCCGGCAAGGCTCGCGGCTTCTTCGTATCCGATCCAACCCACCATCCATGGCGAATCGTCATCGGCATTCCGAAGCGGCCACAAGGCGGACAGGGCCTGACGCAGATCGGGCCACTGATCGATGGCAGAGCCACCCCGTTCCAGCACCCACTGGCCGGTCCTGTTCTCGAGGATCCGGTCACTGCGCCAGCTGCCGCGCCAGGGTCCCCACCCGTGTCCGAGAAGCTCTGCCGAGACTTCGGTCATCTTCCGTCCGCCACCCTCGAGCCCCGCTCACAGGGACGCCACTCGTCGACTGGCACCGGTTGACCGAGCTCGTAGTTCTCCGTCACGCTGGCGGTCGGCGACGAGCGCAGGATGGTGGCCGAGGCGTCGGGCCTCCCGAGAGGGACCATCACCTCGTTGTAGGCGAGCCCGGTCACTTCGAGGGCAAACCAGGCTCGCAACGACCAGGACGAGCAGTTTCGGTTGCCGATAATCAGTAGGGGTCGATCCATGGTGCCTCCCAGGCGCATTCTATCGAAATACCGGCGCCGGTATGGAGTCGACTTTCTCTGGGGTGACGAACTGATGAGCGCGGAACGGAGCCTGGTCGTGGTTCATGCAAGGACGGAAGCACGGTATTCGCGGACACTGGCACTCCTATCATGCGGCTTTCGTATCGGCGGCGCTGTCGAGTTCGGCCGCGTGCTCGTCAATGCAGGGTAGCGGCACAGAACTCCAGTCGGACGCCCATCCTCAGCGCGACACCGGGGCGTGCACGCGCGGGTGTCAGCGCACCATTTGGCCCGCGGTCTTCACGACCGCTGCCTAGACTGTTGGGCCCGTTCGGGTCAAGCTGGCGACCCGCCCACGCTGCAGGAGACGTCGAGCGTCGCTGTGGCTCAAGGCTGCGCGGCCCGCTACCGGGCCCGGAATCCCCGTGCGACGCCCCTCTACCGGCTCTTCGAGACCCACTTCGACGAGGTGAGGGGGCAGTGGGAGGAGCGCTTCGAGCGTCGCTGCGGGTTTTGGCGCGGCTTCGTCGACGAGCAGGTGCGGCGGTACCTCGACTGCGGGCTTTTCGAGAACGGCTTCGCCCGGATCCGGTGTCCGGACTGCACCGA
>SBFI01000274.1 GCA_006227875.1 Acidobacteriota bacterium | reverse complement strand
CCTTTTCTCAAGAAGGGAACGCGAACGTGAATGTCATCGGGAATGGCGTGCATCCAACCCACCAGAAACTTCATCGCCGCACCGACCCCCAGTCCACGAAAGACGTTGCGGGCCTTGCCGCCGCCGACCTCGCTCGCCACCAGAACCTCGGCACAGGCGGTGCCCTCGGGATAGGGCAGATAGCCGTGCTCCTTGACAATCAGGAAGCGGCGCAGGGGAACCATGAAGAGCACCCCGAGCAGACCGCCGCACATCGCCAGCAGCGTCATCTGCAGCAGAGTGGGGTCCAGGTTCCAGAGAAAGAGCGCCGGCAGGGTGAAGATCACCCCACTGGCCACCGAGCTCGAGGCCGAGCCGACGGTCTGCGACATGTTGGCCTCGAGCAATGAGCTCGAGACCGCGATCTTCTGCAGCATCTTGAAAACCGCCACCGTGATCACAGCCACCGGGATCGAGGTGGAGATGGTCAGACCGACCCGCAATCCGAGATAGGCATTGGCCGCCCCGAAAATAATGCCAAACAGGATTCCGGCCAGGATGGCCTTGAAGGTGAACTCGGCTGGGCTCTGGCTCGCGGGGACGAACGGCTCGTAGCTCTGCCCTTCGGGCACGGGCTCGTAGGCTTGTCGGCTCAGACCTTCTTTGCTCATCTCACTCTCGCCTTTCTGGGCATCCGGGGGATGGCCTCATGGCGCCGCCCAGGAGCATCCGAGTCTCTCGTCGAAGACAAACCCCTGGCCGATCGGCGACCCCGGGGGCGGTGGCAGCGCGGCGACCCCGTCTCTCCCGTCCTTTTCCGTGCGCTCGAGAAATCTGCTGATCGTTCTCACCAGGTACTGCTCGTGACTCTGTGCGGCAGGCGACACCAACGGACGTTTTGCCAGCATGGCGGCGATGGCGGCGAGCTCGGCCTCGGCTCGCGAGCGCACTTCCGGTGCCGCCGAGCCGTCGGCGGCCAGCGTCACCAGACGATCGATCAACACATCGCCGACGACGCGCTGGATCTCGACCAGTCGCTCCTCGTCCGCCGGCGTGTCGAAGACCTTGGCGGTAAGCGCGGCCGCCACTTCGGAGAAGCCCGGCAGCGTGGAGTCGCGTCGATGGAGGTCGACAAGACGCGCCGCCCTTTCGGGTTGGAGCAGGCCTCGGATGGTCATGTCGGCTGCGGTCGCCGCCGCTCCCAGACCATCGAAGGCGGGCGCTGTGCGGTTGCCAAATAGCTCGCGGTTGGATCCATAGCCAAAGGGTCGCGGCAGGATCAGCTCGAGTGTGGCCTCGGAAATATCCAGCTCCTCGGGTGAAAGCGTCTCGAGGACGATGTCGAGGGCCTGGCGCTGTCTGGGCCCCGAGATCGGCCGCACCGGCTCTTGACCATCACCACGTAGACCGTAGTTGTAGTCGAGACCGCCGATCAGCTTGACGGCGGCCTCCAGCTGGTAGCGATGGTGGAAATAGACCGTGGCCAGCACCTCCTGCAGCAGGGCGAGCGGCCGGTCGGGCGCGATGTTCCCCTCACCAAAGCGATCGAGCGCGATCCGGCGCACCTTCATCTCCTCCACCAGCTGGGCGGCCGGGTCGGCGCCGTTGTCCCAGAGGTTGGCCAGCGGGTGGGCCGCACCCGGCGGCCTGGCGTCGTGGTCGGTGATGAAGAGAAGACCCCGGTCGAGGCCGGCACGGACGATGCCAGCGAGAAACGCGTCCTCCTCGATCCCGGATGGGGTCTCCGAATGTGCATAGCGGATGGTGTGAATGTCCCAGGCACCGACACCCGTGTCGTAGGCGCGACTGAAATCCAGCTCACCCGCCCCGTCAACGAGGACAAGTGGGGCCGGATAGTCCATGACCGAGGCCCGGCCGTAGGTGCTGGCGGCGAAATTGTGTGTCAGACCGAGGGTGTGCCCAATCTCGTGGGCCGCCAACTGGCGGATGCGGGCCAGCGCCAACTCGATCGGGTCATCGGGATCGCCGCTGCCCGTCTTCTCGGTCCCTGCCAGCCCTTCGAACAACAGACGGTCCTGCCGCACTCGCAACGAGCCCAGCCTGACATGGCCCTTGACCATCTCTCCCGTACGTGGGTCGACCACACCCCCGCCGTAGGACCATCCCCTGGTCGAGCGATGTACCCACTCGATGACGTTGTAGCGGATATCCAAAAGATCGGCATCGGCCGGTAGGAGCTCGACCCGAAAGGCATCCTCGAACCCGGCGGCCGCAAAGGCCTCGGCCCACCAGCCCGCACCCGCGAGCACAGCACTGCGCACGGGCTCGGGGATGGCCGAGTCGACGTAGTAGACGATCGGCTCGACGACCGGGGAGGACTCGGCCTGCGGATCGGTCTTTTCGAGCCGATGACGGACAATCCAGCGGCGTTCGATGGGCTGATCCAGCGCTACGGCATAGTCGTGAAACGAGATCGCAAACGAGCCGGCGCGTGGATCGAAGCGGCGGGGTCGGTAGCCTGGATCTGGAAGTCTGACCAGCGAATGATGCTGGACCAGGGTAACGGAGTCGGGTGAAGGCGCCGTCTCCCTGACATGGCGGCCCGGGTCTTTGCCTTTGAAGGTGAGAATGCCCTCGAGCTCCAGGTTATCGGCGAACACGCGGCAGGCGTCGAGATCCACCACACTCCGATTCTTGTCGAGCTCGAACTCTCCCTGTCCGGCACGGCGAAGATCGCCGGTCGAGCGGTGGGCATCGCGCACCACGAACGGCGTTAGGTCGACCAGATGCTCGCCGGTCGCCGCCCTGCGGATCGGCCCCGCCCAGATCACCGAGGTGGCAAACGACTCCCGCGTGGCCCGGCGCTCGGGCTCGCTCTCGGTCAGAGCGCGAAAG
>SBFI01000158.1 GCA_006227875.1 Acidobacteriota bacterium | reverse complement strand
AGCAGGTCCCAAGGGTTCGGCTGTTCGCCGATTAAAGTGGTACGTGAGCTGGGTTTAGAACGTCGTGAGACAGTTCGGTCCCTATCTTATGCGGGCGTAGGAGACTTGAGAGGATCTGTCCCTAGTACGAGAGGACCGGGATGGACGAACCTCTGGTGCACCAGTTGTCGCGCCAGCGGCACAGCTGGGTAGCTACGTTCGGAAAGGATAACCGCTGAAAGCATCTAAGCGGGAAGCCCCCCTCGAGATGAGGTCTCCCTGAAGGCCTCTGGTAGACCACCAGTTTGATAGGCGGGATGTGTAAGCGTTGCAAGACGTTGAGCTAACCCGTACTAATCGGCCGTTTGGCTTGACCATTTATTTCTCTTTTGATGGCGAATCCTATCGCTACTTGCCCGATTCGGTTGCAGATACGCGGCCGTTGCCGGTCGATCCGAGCGCGGCCCCGATTGGTTCTTTTGAGACGAGTTTTTCCGGTGGTAGTAGCGAGGGGGAAACACCCGTTCCCATTCCGAACACGGAAGTTAAGCCCCTCAGCGCCGATGGTACTGCACTGGAGACGGTGTGGGAGAGTGGGTCGCCGCCGGGAAGTTATTTCATAGACGGCCCTCGCTGATGCGGGGGCCGTTGCTTTTCGGATCAGCGCCAAGCGATATCTGGTGTCGGCAGCTCCTCCGCCAGTCACTGCGAACCATCGGGCGACTCGCCAACCGATTGTGGATCGATACCCAACCTCTCCATCCGTTTCATCCACTGTTCACGCGCCAGGCGACGCAGGTCGTCGATCTTGTCGGCTTCGTCGACAATCTCGATACCGATGAGCGTCTCGACCACATCCTCCAGCGTGACTACTCCCGCCACACCGCCGTACTCATCAATCACCAGGAGAAGGTGGGCCCGATTATCGAGCATCTCATCGATCACATGCTCGAGTGAGGAGGTCTCGGCAACGACCAAGAGCTCACGTTGGAGCTCGCGCAAGGGCACGTGACCTCCCTCGCGCAGGTGCCGATGCAGAATGTCCATCTTGAGCACAAAGCCGGTGACATCGTCGATGTTCTCGCCGTAGATGGGAATGCGCGAGAAGGGAATATCGGGAAACTTGTCCTCCACCTCAGCCAGGGTCAGATCCTCTTGCAGACTGAAAACCACGGTGCGAGGCGTCATGATGTCCTCAGCCTTGAGCTCTGGGAATCGAAACAGATTCCTCAGGATGCGTGATTCGTGGGGATCGAGCTGACCACTTCGTTCGCCCACATCGGCCATCGCCGCGAGCTCCTCCCGCCTCGGGCCGTGGACCTTGCGGCCCCGGGTGATGAACTTGGTCAGCTTCTCAGAGATCCAGATCAGTGGATAGAGAACGAAGGTCAGTATGCGAATAAACACCGCCGTCGGTACCGCCAACTGCCGCCAGAACAGAGCTCCGAGAGTCTTGGGAACGATCTCAGAGAGAAACAGAATCAACAGGGTCAGTATCGCCATGGCGATGCCGACGTACTTGGCGCCGAAGTAGGCCGCCGCCTCGGCTCCGGCACCTCCAGCACCAACGGTATGAGCGATCGTATTGAGGGTCAGGATCCCTGCGAGAGACTTGTCGATGTCGATCTTGACTCTCTCGATTACCTTGGCGGACTTCTTACCCTCTTGGCGGAGGTGAGCGATATACGAGGTCGAAACACTGAGCAGCACCGCTTCGGCCACCGAGCAGAGGAACGAGAAGATCAGCGCCAGGCTGGCGTAGAGCACCATCATGGCCAGGTTTTGTGGATCACCGGGCTCGGTATCACTGGTCCCGGAGACCACGGCCGCCCACGCCGTCACTGCCAGCACAAGCGCAATGACTGTCGTCAGAACCACTATGCGTTTAGCTGTCGCCATGCCAGAAAAAAAGGGGTGGCCCCCTAGTCCCCTCGGATCCCTAGTATAGGTCGGGCATCCGAACTAGGACTCTCACCTTTCATTCGGTCCAGCAGTTAATCTTTTTGCCCCTCGATCTGGTTTATAAGGCATGGGGCCGGATAGGAATTTCCTTTCTGCGACAGTCGGACTAATCGGCTTCATCGTCCACTCTGCCCTCGAGCAGGCGAAAGGCCGCTTCGACTTCCGCGTGCCCGCCGACCAGCACCAGCTCGTCCCCTTCGAGGAGCTGGAAGTTGGATCCGGGATTGGGGTGCGGCCGCTCGCCGCGCACCACGGCGAAGACCATGACGCCGCTGCGGCCGCGCAGATCGAGATCACCGAGGGTGTGCCCGATCGCCGGGCTGCCGGGCGCCAGGTGAAAGACGTCGGTAGTGCCCGCCGCCAGAATCTCGACCAGGGTCTCGGCCAGCCGCAGATCGAAGGCCGGCGCCCGCAGCATCCGGTAGCTCTCACCGCGCAGCGCCCGGGTCTGCGCCCGTACGATGTTGCGCGGTACGTGATAGCGGTGGAGCACGCGGGTAAACAGTTCGATCGAGGTCTCGAACTCGTCGGCGATGACCTCGTCGGCGCCGGCCCGCCTCAGCTCTTCGATCTGACCGATGGTGCGCGTGCGGGCGACGACATATATCGAAGGCTGCAGCCGGCGGGCGATCCTGGCGACGTGGGCGGATGCTGCGTCATCGGAGATGGCAAGCACGAGAATCCGCGCGCGGTGGAGCGCCGCGCGGTCCAGGATCTCGACGCGGGTGGCGTCGCCGAAGATCATCGGCTCACCCTCCCGCAGGGCACCGCGCACGATCTCACCGTTCAGGTCGATTATCACGTAGGGAATACGGGCCTCCTTGAGCACCCGCCCGAGGTGGCGGCCGCTCGCGCCGTAGCCGGCGATCACCACATGGTCGGCGAGACCCGGCTTC
>SBFI01000216.1 GCA_006227875.1 Acidobacteriota bacterium | reverse complement strand
TCGCTGCCAAGGTCGCACTGCAAGTCGCCCGCGGAGAGCGGCTCGAGGAGAATTAGCCACCCGGCGCAATAGCCGAGCGTCTCAAGCGACCCACCCTTGCGAGTAGCTACCCTGGTTCGCTCAGTCCCTCGCTGCGCCGCTGATCGGCTCGAGGCCCATTGCCAGGCGACCGGTGAACAGTTGCTGGCGCTTTTCGGCCATGGGGTGGAAGTTGCCGGCGGTGACGTCGCGCCAAAGGCGCTCGAGGGGGCTCGAGCGCAGATAAGCGGGGCCGCCCGCGGCCTCGACCGCCTTGGCCACGGTGGCGGCGGCGGAGCGCACGATTACTGTCTTGTGGATGAACCCCTTATTGCCGTTTTCGACGGTGGGCTCGAAGTCCCAGTTATTGGCGTGGGCGACGGCACTCCGGTGCATCACCTGGGTAATCGCCAGCTGGTTCTCCATCTCCCCCATCAAGATGGGCAGAACCGGATCGGTGGGGCTCTTCTTTGCCCGCTCGCGGGCGATCTCGGCGGCGGCCTCGGCGATGCCCACATAGGCAGCGGCGATCAACGGTAGCGCTACGGTGATGATGACGTTCCACACCGGGTGGTATTCGCCCTGTGACCGCTTGAGCACCACGGCTTCTTCGGGAATGAAGACCCCTTCGAGCACGATGTTGTTCGAGCCGGTGCCACGCATGCCGTGGGCTCGCCACACCTCGTCGATGCGGGCGCCCTCGGCATCGAGCGGCACCGGGAAGTGGAGCACCTGCCATCCCTCCTCGGGGTCCTCGTAGGGCGCGCTGGTGATCACCATGTCACCCGCCGGGCTGCCGCTGGCGAAGATCTTGACCGCCGAGACCTTGTAGCCACCTTCGACCCGCTCGACCGAGCCGTTCGACTCCAGCCAGTCCTTGGCACCGGTGCTGACCAGAACCAGCTCGTTGGCGGCCACCTTCTCGAGGAGCTTCTGACCCGGGTTGCCGTGCTTGTAGTTCCACACCGAAGCGGCTATCAGGTGTTGGTGCATGGAGGTGGCCAGGGCGGTCGAGCTGCAATAGCTCCCCAGCCGGCGGATCAGATCACACATCTCGCTGTGGAGGAGGCCGCCACCACCGAGCTCGGTCGGGATCTGCGCCGAAAAGTACCGATGTTCCTTCAGCTCGGCATAGTTCTCGAAAACAAAAGTGTCGTTCTCATCGTGGTCACCGGCCCGCTCGGCGAACTTCGGCCCCAGCTCGTCGATGACCTTCTGCCAGTCGGTGTTACTTCCATCCTTCTCCGCCGCTGCCGTTGCACACATGGTGGCACTCCTTTCCTGCCGGTCGAATTGTTGCCACATAGGGTAGTCATCGCGAGACTCACGTGCAAGGTAGGCGTTGGACCCGGCCTCCGGCTCGGCCGGCGGGCACCGCGCACCGAAGGCGCGTGGTCGGGCCGGCCGCTTCGAGCTGTCAAACGGCGGGATATGATGGGGGTAGCGTTACCGCTGAATACGACAAAGCAGGGAAAGGGATCGAACATGACCAAGTTCTTGGTGGAAGTGACTCACGCGGCAACCCCGTTGGCCTGCGCCCGGATCGTCAAGACCTTTCTCGAGACCGGATCCCATTACCTGGTCAACGCGGATTGGGGTTGTGACGATGGAGAACACAAATGCTGGATGATCGTCGAGACACCTACCAGGGAGGATGCCAAGAATATCGTGCCGCCTCCCATGAGGTCCGACGCGAAAGTAGTGGAGCTGGGCAGATTCACCATGGAAGAGGTCGACGAGATGATCGCGAAGCATGGTGGATAGCGCCACCGACGCCGCCAAATTATCCGGGCTACGAAGGAAAAAGGTGTTCTTGGCACGCAGGCTGCAAGCGGTGGGTGGGTGAGGACGCACGATGTCAAGGAGACGAAGTCTTTCGACACTCAAGCTGGTCCGCATCGGTGAGCCGCTGAGCAGGCTCGAATTGGAGTCGATGGCGAGCAGGATTCGTGAGGCTTTTCGGGACGTTGTCAGGCGTTTTCAGCTTTTGGAGTACCAGCCACCCGGGGTCGAGCAGATCGAAGCCGGCCTTCTCACCCAGGCCCTCGAGCAGGACTTCGGCGGACACATTTTGGGCATCACCGATGCCGATCTTTTGGACCGTTCGGTGCCCGATTTCTTCAATTTTGTGTTCGGTTGCAAGGACAATCGGAACCATGTGGCGGTGGTTTCGACTCACCGGATTCAAAGCCGCGACCCGAGCCGTTCTTTGGCAAGGCTGCTAAAGGTCAGTCTGCACGAGCTTGGGCACAACTTCGGTCTTGTCCACCATTACTCCTACGAGCCGGCTGTCGACGGGCGCTACTGCCCGATGACAAAAGGCGATTTCAATCGGCACGGCGAGCGGAGTTACGTGCGCTCGGTGATCGATGCACGCGGCTATCATTTCTGCGACAGCTGCCGGCGGTTCTTGCGTCTGACCAACTAGCCCTCAAGCCCTCAAGCCCTCAAGAGGGATACCATGTCCGCGCATGCGGAATCCTGCCCCGAGCAAGGCCGAGCACTCCACCGGCCCCTACATGTTGGTGGCGTTCGCGCTCTTTCTGGTCTGGAGCAACAGCTTTATCGCGGTCTCCTATCTGCTTGGCACCGAGGGGGCGGCGGCTCGTTTCGACTGGGTGAGCGTAACGGTGGCCCGCTTTCTGCCGATCGCGGTTCCCTGTCTCCTCTACTGCGTCGTCTACCGGCGTGAGGAGACGATCCGCCTGCTGCGTCATCACCCGGTAAGATTGGTCGTCTGTGGTCTGCTGGGAGCACCGGTCTACAACCTCTCCCTCTACTACGGCCAGCAGCATGGCGTACCGCCATCCGTGGCCTCTCT
>SBFI01000442.1 GCA_006227875.1 Acidobacteriota bacterium | reverse complement strand
CCGCGGAGAGCAGGAGGGCGAACCCCAGCACGCCCTTCTCACCAAAGGTCGAGAGATCGACTTTGATGCCCATGAGGACGAAGAACAGAGGCACCAGAAAGGTCGTGATCGGATGGATGAGCTCCTCGAGCTCGTGCTCTCCACGATCCAGGAAATCGCGGTAGTGGACCTTCTCCAGAATCAGCCCGGCGGCGAAAGCGCCGACGATGGGGGCCAGGTCGATAGCGGCCGCCAGGTACGCCAGCAGGAAGCAGAAGGCGAGCGAGAGGGTCAACAGGAGGCCGCGGATCTGCAGACGGCTGGCCACCCGAAAGACCCTGGGGGAGACCCAACTGCCGATGAGGATGGCGCCCACCAGAAACATCGTCGCCTTGCCGACGATCCACAGCACGTCCAGGGTGGCGAGCTCGCCGCAGCTCGCCGCCGGTGTTGGCCGCGGTGATGATGCCGGAGATGACGGCGAGGATGACAAGACCCAGAACATCGTCGATGACCGCCGCACCCAGAATGACCCGCGCCTCGCGGGAGGCGACCTTGCCCAGGTCGGTGAGCACGCGGGCGGTGATCCCGACGCTGGTGGCACACAGGGTGGCGCCGATAAAGAGATGGACGAGAATGTTCTTCCTCCGGCAGCATCCAAGCCGACACCCCCCAGCCCAGAAAGAAGGGGGCCACGACCCCGAGCACCGCCACCAGCAGGCTCGAGGGGCCGACGGAGAGCATTTCCGGGACATTCGACTCGAGACCGACCTCGAACAGCAGGAGAACAACACCGATTTCGGCAAGGATGGCGATGCCCGGGTCGGTGGCCAGGAAGTCGAGGCCGTGGTAACCCATGAGTGCCAGGTTGCCAAGGACGACTCCTGCCAGCAGCTCACCCAGGACCGCCGGCTGGTCGACGCGTTGTGCCAGCTCGCCTCCCACCTTGGCGGCAACCAGCATGATGACCATCCCCAGTAGCACTAGGGTGATCGCCCCGGCGTGGCCGCCATGCCCATCCTCGGTGGCCTCGGTAGCCACACCCCCCGATCCCACTGCGAGAAGGATGGCCAGCAGAGCGAGAGCGAGGAAAATACGCCGCATCGAGATCAAAAAGACGGCCTATCCTACCATCGGGAGAAGTCTGTACAGAAGGTAGACTCATCACCGATGAGCGCCGATGAGATCTGGCGTGATCTGACCGAAGAGCTGCGCGCCAGCGAAGCCTACGGTGAGCTGCGTCAACGGCTGGGTCGGGTGGTTCAGTTGCCATTGGCGGCCGCCGCCTGGGTGTGCGAGCTGCTGGCCCGGGACCTCGACCGGTCGCTATTGGTGGTGGTGCCCCGGGAGGCCGATGCCCTCGGTTGGCTGGAGATGGTGGAGCTCTGTGGCGGCTCGGGGGCCTTCTTCTCGGCCCCTTCTTTGAGCCCCTATCAAGAGACCGACGTCTCGCTGCCGGTGCGAGCGCAAGAGGCCGTTGCCCTGGATCGGCTTCTGTCCGGTGAGGTCGGGACCCTGGTCTGCACGCCCAGGGCTCTGTTTCGGCGGTTACCGGAGCCCGGAGAATTCGGCCGTGCGGTGCTCGAGATCCGGGTAGATCGCGAGCAGCCGATCGAAGCGCTGGTGGAGCACCTCTCGAGCTACGGCTATCGACGAAGTGACCTGGTTGGGGAGGTGGGGGACTTCGCCGTTCGCGGCGGTGTGTTCGATCTCTTTCCTCCGGGTGAGGCCGGTCCGGTGCGACTGGATCTTTTTGGTGACACGGTGGAGTCGATTCGGTGGTTCGATGTCGAAGACCAGCGCTCGCGCGATCACCTCGAAGCGATCAGGGTTCTGCCGCTGTCGCTCTTTCGGGCGGGGCCGGAGGAGGCGTCCCGCCTGGCCGAGTTGCTGAGTGACCGTCTCGGAGAAGAGGCGGGGATGGACGCCAACGACAAGATCGAGGATCTTCGCCAGCGAGGCCGATTCGTCGGTTGGGAGCACTACCTTCCGATGCTGGCCGAAAACACGGTCTCGCTGCGCGATCTCACCGTCCCGCCGCTGCTCGTCGGTGTCGCCCCCGAGGTTCTGGAGGCGGAGATCTCGCAACACGAGCGACGCCTGTCTGCCGACTTCGAGGCCCGGCACTCGGTGCAACGGTTGGCGGTGCCGCCAGAGCTGCTCGAGCAGTCGGCGACCGCGGTGAGGGAGGTCGTGGACAGCTGCGAGCTGACCATCGAGGATGCTGTTGTCGACGGCTCGCCTGCGGCGATCGATTTCGGAGGCAGCTCCACCGACATCTTTCATCGGCAGCTGCCGAGGTTCCCCCGCGAGATCGAGACGGCGAGAGCCCGAAACGAACGGCTGCTGGTGGTGGCACCGGTCGAACACTGGAGTCGATTGGAACAGTGGTGTGAGAGCTTCGAGATTCCCCGCGGCCAGGGCGGTCTCGAGCTGGTCGCGGGGGAGCTACAGCGAGGTTTTCGCCTGCCACCGGCCGGTGTCGTGGTCTTTGCCGAGCAACAGCTCTTCCCGCGGGTGGCCCCGGAGCGCCCGCGCCCGCGCCGACGGTTTGGACCCTTCGTCTCGGGCCTGCGTGACCTGCGGGCGGGTGATTTCATCGTCCACACCGATCACGGGATCGGTCAGTTCATGGGTTTGCGGTCGATCGGCGAGAAGGAGAGGATCCGGCAACAGCTGCCGCCGTCTCTGGTAGCACTGGGGGCCGAGGACACCCTGGGTGAGGTGGAGGTGATGGAGGTCGCTTACAGTGGTGACCGCAACCTCCTGCTCCCCCTCTCCCATCTCGACCTCATCCAGAAGTACAGCGGTATCGAGGGCGTCGCCCCGCGGCTCGATCGACTGGGGGGCAGCTCGTGGACGCGCACCAAGGAGCGCGTCCGAAAGGGGCTGCGCAAGCTGGCCGGCGATCTGCTGCGTCACTACGCCGAGCGCCATCTGGCAAAGGCCGCCGTCATGCCGGCGGACAGCGATCTCCAGGCGCAGTTCGATGCCGCGTTCGATTTCGAAGAGACGGATGACCAGCTGGAGGCCATTGCGGCAATCAAGTCGGATCTCGAGCGGCAGCAGCCGATGGATCGTCTCCTGTGTGGCGACGTCGGCTTTGGCAAGACCGAGGTGGCCATGCGAGCCGCCTTCAAGGTCGTCGATGGCGGTTACCAGGCGGCCGTCCTGGCACCGACCACCATTCTTGCCGACCAGCACCTGGAGACCTTTCGCGCCCGGTTTGCCGGCTTCCCGGTCGAGATCGAGATGGTCTCACGCGGACGCTCGGCGCGGGAGATACGAGAGATTCGCCGGCGCCTGGCGGCCAACGAGTTGGACATTCTGATCGGCACCCATCGGCTGTTGGGCTCGGATATCGACTTTGAGCGACTGGGTCTCCTGGTTGTAGACGAGGAACAGCGGTTTGGTGTGGCGCAGAAGGAGCAGCTGCTCGAGCTCAAGAAGAGTGTTCATGTGCTGGCCATGTCGGCGACCCCGGTGCCCCGGACCCTGCAGCTGTCGCTTGCCGGGGTCCGCGACCTCTCGGTGATCGAGACCCCGCCCCGCGACCGGATGGCAGTGGAGACCGCCATCTTGCCCTTTACCGCGGAGCTCGTCCGCGAAGCGATCGAGTTCGAGCTCGAGCGCTCCGGTCAGGTCTACTATGTCTACAACCGGGTGGAAGGCATCGAAGAGATGGCGCGGCATCTGCGCGAAGTCGTTCCCGGCCTGCGGCTGACGGTGGGTCACGGGCAGCTCAACGAGACCGAGCTGGCGCAGAGGATGCGCGCCTTCAAGGGTGGAGACTTCGACCTGCTGCTGGCGACTACGATCATCGAGAACGGTATCGACATCTCGAACGTCAACACCATGATCGTCCACCGGGCCGACCGCTTCGGACTCGCCCAGCTCTATCAGCTGCGTGGGCGAGTGGGTCGCAGCAATCAACTGGCCTACTGCTACCTGCTGGTGCCCACCGACCGGACTCTGTCGGAGGAAGCTCGTCAGCGGCTCGCAGCCATTCGCGACTTCACCGACCTGGGGGCGGGATTTCGAGTAGCCGCCCGCGATCTGGAGATACGCGGTGCCGGCAATCTCCTCGGGGCCGAGCAGAGCGGCCACATCGCGGCTCTGGGCATCGAGACCTATCTCAAGATGCTCAAAGACGCGGTCAGCGAGTTGCGTGGCGAAGCCGTCGAGGAGGGACCTTCGGTGGCTCTGGATCTGTCGATCTCGACGGCTATTCCCCAGGAGTACATCGAGGATGCCAATCTGCGCATGGACGTCTATCGCAAGATCGCCAGCGGGGAGGTCGCCGACGAGGAGATCCTGGCGGAGCTGCGCGACCGCTTTGGGGCGCCCCCACCGGCGGTCGATCGCCTGCTCGAGGTGGCCTCTCTCAAGCGTCTTGCCGAGTCGCTGCGTGCACAGTCGATCTCGGTTCAGGGTGCTAAATTGCAGATCCGGTTGCGCCGGGACGCCCATGTCGACCTCGATCGCCTGGTGCGGCTGGTCTCGAGCCGGCCGGGTGCCAGCTTCAGCCCCACCGGTGTGCTTGTCGTCGAGAGATCGGGAGGTGAGTCGCCGATCCGGCTGGCGAGAGAAATTCTGGAGGAGTTACGAGGTTGATGCGCAAGCTCCTTTGCCTGGCACTGCTGCTGGGCGCCTGCGGCGGCGATAATCTCGCCGCGCCCGATATCGTGGCGCAAATCGATGACCAGCAGGTGCACTACTCGGAATTCGAGATGTACCTCGAGGAGAACTCGGTGGAGTCGGGCTTGGCTCTGGCGAGTGATGTGTTGAGCGAGCTGTTTGATCAGTTTCTGGACGAGGAGCTGTTGCGAAGAGTCGCCGTGGAAAGGGATTTGATTGGCGAAACCGACTCGCGGCGCACCGCGGTGCGGGCGGTTGTGGGTCAGCTCGAGGCCGGCACCATACCGGCGGAAGAGATCACGGCCTACTTTCGAGATCATGGGCACGAGTTCGAGCTCGAGGAGCGGGTGAGATTGCGTCAAGTTCTGGTCGAGGACCGAGCCACGGCCGAAGAGGTGCGTCGCAGGATGCTCGCCGGAGACCCGTTCGAGGAGGTGCTCGCGGACGCCGACTCGAGCTCGACGGCCCTCTGGGGTGACGAAGGGGAGCTCTCTTCGGGTGACCTCCCACCGGGTCTGGCGGATAGCATCTTCGCGCTCGAGCCGGGCGAGGTGAGCGATGTCGTGGCCGCCGACTACGGATTCCACATATTCCAGGTGGTCGAGCACCTGTCGCCCGAGCAGATGGAACTGGCGAGGGCGGAGGAGCGGATTCGCCAGATCCTGAGACGACGGCTTGTCGATGATGGGATCGAGGAGTTGGTGGCGGAGGCTCGGGAACGCTACAATGTGCAGGTTTTCCGGCGCAACATCCCCTTCAACTACGCCGGCACCTACTAGACCCGGAACGCTTATGAAACCGACTCTCGAGGAGAAGACTCTGCTGGTCATCGTCGCGGCTTTCCTGCCAACGCTGGCCCTTGGCAACACCAACCGCATCGTGCTGCGGGTCAACGACCGGATCGCTACTACCTATGACTATCAGGTGCGGCGAGCCGCCAGAGCTCGAGCTCTGCTGGATGCCCCGCAGCTGACGGAGGAAGAGAAACAGGAGAGATTGTCGAGGATCGGTGAGGCGACGATGAGCGCGATCTTCGAGGAGCTCCTCCTGCTCTCCCGCGCCGACCAGTTGGACGTCGAGATTTCTCAATCGGACATCGATGAGGCGATTCAGAGGACGATGGAGAGTATGGGGATCAAAACCCCGCAGGACTTCCAGGCCGCTCTGCAGGCTTCGGGCATGACCGCGGAGGATCTTCGTGCTCAGTATCACCGCAACTTGATGATGCGCCAGGTGATGGGCCGCGATGTTCAGGCTCGCGCCGCCGTCGAGGAAGAGGATCTGCGACGTTACTACCACAGCCACTCGGAGGAGTTCGAGATTCCTGAGCGCCTGCACTTGCAGGAGATCGTGGTCCTCGAATCCAACGACCTGGGAGCCGAGGGCATGGCCCGCATCGCCCAGGAGATTCGAGACAAGTACCTGGCCGGCGATGACCTGAGCGAGCTGGCCGAGACCTATGCCGCCGACGGGCTTACCGCTGGACCCTTCGATCTCGGCTGGGTCGAAGTAGGAGATCTGGATCGAGAGTTGGAAGAGGCGGTCTGGCAACTGCAGCCGGGTGAGATGGGTGAGCCGGTGCTGGCGAGGGGAGGTCTTCACCTGCTGGCGGTTCTCGAGCGCCAGGAAGCCACGCTCCGTCCCTTTGCGGAGGTCAAGGAGCAGATCGGGGCCAGGGAAAGGGATCGCCGCTTCAACGAAGAGGTCGAGAAGTACATGGCGGAGCTCGAAGCGAAGTCCTACATCGTGGCCGATCCACCACCGGAGGCGGCCGGGTTCCGCGCGGCAGCGCCGGTTCCCACCGTCGATCCGCTGGATGTCCTCGACGAGCCGGCGGCGGACACCTCCGAAGACAACCCAGATTCAGAAGACGAGTCCCCGCCACCCCGCTAGTCCTTAGCCTTCAACCATAAATTCAGATTTTCGCCCCATTTGCGCCACTTTTTACCGGGGCCAGCCACTCGACTGGAAGAGTGGTGGAATTAAATGGACAAAAGTGGAGTGCGGTGCTAGACTTTGCCCTGCTAGACTTTGCCCCATTGATTGCAGGTAGGACGGGCGAAATCGATGTTTCGCGGAAGTGCGCCAGCAAAGATTGACGACAAAGGGCGACTCAAGCTCCCAACGGCCTTTCGCCGGGATCTGGAGCAGAGGTACGGCCGCGAAATATTCATCACTTCGATCCGCGGGGAATCGGTTCTGGTTTACCCGCTTTCGGTGTGGCAGGAGATCGAGGACCGCCTGATGGCTCTGCCGTCAACCGATCTGGTGAAGCTGCGGTACCTGGAGAGAGTCAGCTACTTCGGGCAGCAGTCGGTGCTCGACAGCCAGGGCCGGGTGGTCTTGCCGCCGATTCTTCGCGAGCGGGCCGAGATGGTCGGCGAAGTGGTGGTGAACGCACGCTTGGATCACTTCGAGGTCTGGAACCATGACCGACTCCAGGCCCGGTTCTCCGAGCAGCCTTTCACCGACGAGGATTTTCAAAACCTGAGCGAGAAGGGAATCTGATGTCGGCCCTTCGCTCTGGCTTGGTTCATTGAATCGGCGAAGGTGCGCCACGTACCCGTTCTGCTCGAGGAGACCATCCGCCTCCTGCAGCCGGAGCGGGGCGGGCTCGTCGTCGACTGTACCGTCGGCTTGGGCGGGCACGCAGAAGCACTTCTCGAGGCCTCATCCAGCCTACGCCTGATCGGGATCGACCGCGATCCGCAGGCGTTGGAGATGGCCGAAGTGCGGCTGCGTCCATTCGGGGCGAGGGTAAAGCTCGCGGCGGGCAACTTTGCCGATTTGGAGGCTCTTCTCCACCAGGAGGGGGTGGAGGCGGTCGATGGGATCTTGGCTGATCTAGGGGTCTCGTCGCTGCAGCTCGAACGGGCAGAGCGGGGATTCAGTTTTCGTCGGGAGGGGCCGCTGGACATGCGCATGGGCCCCGGTCGCTTGACGGCCGGGATGATCGTGAACGACTACTCGGAGACTGATTTGGAACAAGTTCTCAGAGAGTTCGGTGAGGAGCCACAGGCACGTCGCATTGCCCGTGCTGTGGTGAGAAGTCGCGAGCAAAAGGCCATTGAGACGACCACTGAGCTGAGTGGGATCGTTGGCAAGGCCAAGGCGGGGCGTGGGAGGCAGCGGCCCGGCCGGATCGATCCGGCAACACGGGTCTTCCAGGCGCTCCGCATCGAAGTCAATCGAGAGCTGCTCGGTCTCGAAGCGCTGCTGGATCAAGCGGTTCGTCTGTTGGAGAAGGACGGCCGATTGGTGGTGATCTCCTATCACAGCCTCGAGGATCGCATCGTCAAGAACACCTTTCGCGATCTGGCTCGGGGTGAGGTCGACGAGATCACCGGCAGGACACGGTCGGAGTCGCGCGTGATCGAAGTCCTGACCAAGAAGCCGATTCGTCCGAGCGAAGAAGAGGTGGCGGCCAATCCGCGTTCCCGCTCGGCAAGGCTGCGAGCCGCCCGGAGATTGTAGAGACGTGAAGTCGGCCTATGCGGTTCGCCAGCGCGTCACCAACAGCTATCTGGTCCGCCAGCGAGATCGGCGACGGCGGCAAGAGCTGGCGTTGGTGGTGGTGGCGGTTCTTCCCGTCGCTGCCGCACTGCTGGGCTATGTGTGGTTGAACGTCAAGCTGCTCAACATCGGCTACGAGGTGTACAAGCTGGAGAGGGCTTTGGAGCAAATGGAGCAGAAAGCGCGCGAGTTGGAGATCGAGGCCTCCTACCTGTCGAGCCCCCAACAGGTGACGGTGAGGGCGCGAGAGGAGCTGGGCATGGTGCCGGTCTCCCTCGAGCAATTGGTATTCGAGGAGGAGGCTCCTTGAAGGCACGCTGGTTTTTTGCCCTCCTCCTGCTGGTGGCGTGGATCGGGGGGATCGGGGCGCGCCTCTACCAGCTCCAGGTGACGGACCATCTCGAATACCAGGATCTCGCCAAGAGGCAGCAGCTCAGGCGAATCACCCTCGAGCCGCCTCGCGGCACCATCTACGATGCCCGTGGTCGCAAGCTGGCACTCTCTTTGGAAGTCGATTCGGCGTGGGCCTGTCCCCGCGAGATCGACGACCCGGCAACCGCCTCCGCCGAGCTGGCCAGGGTGTTGGGTCTCGAGCGGCAAAAGCTCGAAGAGAAGCTGACCAGGGACAAGGAATTTGTTTGGGTTGCGCGGCAGTTGGACTCGCCGGTCTCGGCCGCGGTCCGCGATCTCGATCTGGCCGGTGTCACCTTTCTCAAGGAAAACAAGCGCTACTACCCGATGCGTGAGCTGGCCTCGCAGGTAGTTGGCTTCGCCAGTGTCGATCACAAGGGGTTGGAGGGACTCGAGGGTCTCTACGACCAGGTCATCACCGGCGAGCCGGTGAACAGAAGAGTCCTCCGTGACGCTCGGTTTGGAACCTTGTCCTCGCCGACGCTGTCGTTTGGGGATGCCAAGCCCGGTAGGGATCTTTATCTGACCATCGACGTCGCGATCCAACACATCGTGGAGCGAGAGCTGGCACGGGCGGTCGAGCAGAGCCAGGCGCGCGGGGGAACGGCGGTCGTTCTCGACCCCCATAGCGGAGCCGTCCTGGCCATGGCCTCCCTGCCTTCGTTCGATCCCAATCGTTTTCGGCACTTCGACGCCTCCCAACGGCGAAACCGAGTGGTGGCCGATGCCTTCGAGCCGGGCTCGACCTTCAAGATGGTGACGGCGGCGGCAGCGCTGGAGGCCAATCTGATCGATCCCACCGACGTTCTGGACTGTGAGCGCGGTGGCATAACGCTCCACGGCATCCGCATCCACGATCACCATCCCTTCGACCTGTTGACATTTCGTGAGGTGATCGCCAAGTCGAGCAACATTGGGGCGATCAAAACGGGCCTGATGGTCGGTCGTGATCTCTTTTATCAGCAGATCCAGAGCTTCGGCTTTGGTGCACCCACCGGCATCGATCTTCCGGGCGAGGCCTCCGGCCTGGTGCGTCCGGCCGAGCGCTGGGCGCGGCTGGCGACCGCCTACATCTCCTTTGGTCAGGGAATCTCGGTGACCGCCATTCAATTGGTCAGCGCCTTTGCGGCGGTAGCCAACGGTGGGCAGCTGTTGGAGCCCTATGTCGTCAGAGGTGTCGGTGCGGGCGACGACGTCGAGCTCGTCCACCCGCGGCCGACCCTGCGCGGGATGCCGGTTACACCCGGTACCGCGCGCACGCTCGAGCGGCTGCTGGAGGCTGTGGTCACCGAGGGCACCGGGAAGAAAGCTGCGATCGAGGGGTATCGGGTGGCGGGAAAGACCGGAACCGCTCAAAAGGCAGAGGCTGGGCGGGGCTATTCCGCGACCAAATTTGTTGCCAGCTTTGTCGGTTTTGCACCCGCCCGCGAGCCGGCCGTCGCCGCGCTCATCGTCATCGATGAGCCCAAAGGGGCCTACCACGGTGGTGACGTGGCCGCGCCGGTGTTCTCGGCCATCGTGCGTGAGGTCTTGCTCTACCTACGGGTGCCACCACAGCGAGTGCCCCCTGAGACGTGGCCAGGTGAGCTGCTGGCCGTCATCGACGGGCAAGATCCCGAATCTCCGGCGACAGCGGCGCTCGATCTCGACGGTGTGTTCGGGGAGGTCCGAGAGAGGGGCGGAGCGGAGCTGGCCTCCGGTCCCGTGCCATGAGGCTGACCGAGGTGATCGAAGATTTGCCGATAACCTGCTCGTCGAGCGAGAACCCCATCGTATCGGGCATCACTCACGACTCGCGCCGGGTAGGAGCGGGTGATCTTTTCGCTGCGCTGGTGGGCCAGCGATACGACGGGCGGATGTTCGTGCCCGAGGCCATGGAGCGTGGGGCGGTCGGTGTGCTGGCGTCGGACAACCCGACCCCGGGCTTCGACAAGCCCTGGCTGGTCACCGAGAACCCTCGCACCGTGCTGGGCCCGATGGCGGCACGTATCTACCGACATCCCGACCGGGAGCTGATCACGGTTGGTGTGACCGGCACCAACGGCAAGACGACGGTCTCCTTGCTGCTCGCGGACTTTCTCGAAGTAGCGGGCTTTCCGACCGGATCGCTCGGTACCCTGGGCTACCGCTTTGGTGATCGAGCCTTTGGCGGTGATCGCACTACCCCGGAGGCGACCGATTTTTTCCATCTGCTGCGGCAGATGCTCGACGATGGGGCGATGGCGGTCTGTGCCGAGGTCTCCTCGCACGCCCTGGCGCAGGATCGGGTGGAGGGCAGCCTCTTCAATCTGGCCGTGTTCACCAACCTGACGCGAGATCACTTCGACTACCACCGCGACTTCGAGAGCTACTTCGAGTGCAAGCGTCGTCTCTTTGACCAGCTCAAGCCGGAGGGTCGTGCCGCGGTCAACATCGACGACCCCTACGGAAGACGGCTGGCGGACGAGATCCCCGGTGCGCTCACCTTTGGTGAGGGCGGGGATGTGGCGGTGGTCGAGGCGGAGCTCGATCTCGATGGAATCCGCTGCCGGCTGCAGACACCACGGGGCGAGCTCGATCTCGTCTCGCCGCTCCTGGGTGAATACAACCTGAGCAATCTGGTGGCGGCGGTGGCGGGTGCGGAAGCGCTCGAGCTTCCACATCCGGCGATAAGAAGCGGTGCGGCCGCTCGCCGCCCGCTCCCCGGCCGCATGGAGACCGTCGACTGTGGGCAGGCCTTTCCGGTGGTCATCGACTACGCCCACACCGACGCGGCCCTGGAGGCGGCCCTGCGCTCGCTCAAGAGCTTCACCGGCCGCAAGATCATCCTGGTCTTTGGCTGTGGTGGGGATCGCGACCCCGGCAAACGCGCACTGATGGGCCGGGTGGCCGGCGATCTGGCCGATCTCTCCATCATCACTTCGGACAATCCGCGCTCCGAGGATCCCCTGGCCATCATCGCCGAGGTGGAAAAGGGTCTCCAGCAGGCGGACGACCCGAGCTACCGCATCCTCCCCGATCGACGGGACGCGATTCGGCGAGCGGTGACGCACGCGGGACCGGAATGGGCGGTTCTCATCGCCGGCAAGGGGCACGAGGAGGTACAGATCATCGGTGACGAGCAGCTGCCGTTTTCAGATCTCGAAGAGGTAGAGCGGGCGTTGGAGGAGCACATCGGTGCAGGGAAGAGTGGATGAGGCGGCGGCCGCGATGGAGGGACAATTGATCTCGGGTCGGCCGGAGACCGGATGGCAGGGAGCCGCTCTGGACTCGAGATTGGTCCAGGGTGGGGAGCTCTTCTTTGCCCTGCCCGGCGAGCAGACCGACGGTCACCTGTATGTCGGTGCTGCGCTCGAGCGGGGCGCGAGCGCCGTGGTCGTCGATAGGGCGGTCGGCACCCCGGAAGGGTCCGGTGTGATCCGCGTCGCCGATACCTTTCGCTCCCTTCATCTGTTGACCCGGGAGGCGCGACGACACTCGCCCCGCCACCTGGTAGCGGTAACGGGATCGATCGGCAAGACCACGACCAAGGAGCTGCTGGCGGCCATTCTGGCACGCCGCTTCAAGGTGGCGCGCAATCCGGGCAATCTCAACAATCTGTTTGGCTTCCCTGTCGCCCTGCTGGGCATCCCCGAGGATACCGAGTGGATGGTGGCGGAGATGGGGATGTCGACTCCCGGCGAGCTGGGTCAGATCAGCCGCCTCGGGCGACCCGATGTTGCGGTACTCACCAATATCAGGCCGGTGCATCTGGAGTTCTTCGGTTCGTTGCGGGCCATTGCCGATGCCAAGGCGGAGATCCTGGAGGGACTGGCTCCCGACGGCGCTCTGGTCGCCAATCGGGACGATCCGGAGGTGGCACGAATCGCGCACCGTTTCGGTGGGGAGGTGGTCTGGTTCGGTATCGATCAGCCGGCCGAGGTGCGTGCCGAAGGGATCGAAGCGGATGCATCGGGACCGGGCACACGGTTTGCCCTCACGCTGGGAGCCGAGCGTGGCGAGATCCATCTACCGCTCTACGGTCGGTACAACGTGGAGAACTGTCTGGCCGCGGCTGCTTGTGCTTTCCATCTGGGAGTGAGCCTGGAGGAGATTCAGGCGGGATTGAAGACCGTCGATTCGCTTGCTGGGCGGGGCATCGTCCACCGGCTCTCGGACGACCGGGTGGTCATCGACGACTCCTACAACTCGAATCCGGTGGCTCTGAGCCGCGCTCTGGAGAGCGCCCGCGCCCTGCCGGCCAGGCGTCACTGGGCGGTGTTGGGCGACATGCTCGAGCTGGGCGAGGGGGCACCCGGCTTCCATCGCGCGGCAGGTCGCGAGGCGGCCGAGCTCGGGTTCGGGCCGATCGTCGGTGTGGGTGAGCTGGCGCGGGAGATCGTGGCCGGTGCCGTCGAGGCCGAGTCACAGGGGCTCTGGTTCGAGGATGCAATCGCGGCCGCCCACGAGCTGCGGGGTCGGCTCGAGCCGGGAGACGTGGTACTGGTCAAGGGATCGCGTGGTGTGGCGCTGGAGAGCGTGGTCGACTCGCTGCTGGCCGGGGCGGAGGGGGCCGACTGATGCTCTACCACCTCCTCTTCCCGCTCCACGAGCAGTTTGCGGTCTTCAACGTCTTCCGCTACATCACTTTTCGTGCCGCCATGGCGGTGGTCACGGCCGTTCTGCTCTCTCTACTGCTGGGTCCGGGCTTTATCCGGTTGCTGCGACGCTGGTCGGTCGGGCAGAGCATCCGGGACGTGGGTCCCGAGAGACACCAGGTCAAGGCCGGCACACCGACGATGGGAGGAGTGCTAATCCTCTTCGCGGTCGTGCTGCCGACACTACTCTGGGCAAATCTCACCAATCCCTTTGTCTGGCTGGCCATCGGGGTGACGCTGGCCTTTGGTGCCATCGGTCTTGTGGACGACCTGCTCAAGCTCCGCTTCCGCCGCAATCTCGGGCTGTCGGCCAAGGTCAAATTCCTGCTGCAGATAGGGGTGGGACTGACCGCCGGCTCCATCATCCTCTCCCTGCCTCCCGACTTCGGTTTTGCGGGGACGGTGGCGATGCCGTTCTTCAAGCAGGCGGTGTACGACCTCGGTCTGTTCTATCTGCCGTTCGTGGCCATCGTGCTGGCCGGCTCGTCAAACGCGGTGAACCTGACCGACGGACTCGATGGCCTCGCCATCGGAGCCACGCTGATCGCGGCGGCCACCTACGCCATCTTTACCTATATCGCCGGCAACTCGGTGGTGGCCGGCTATCTACAGGTGCCCTATCTGCGTGGTGTCGGCGAAGTCGCCATCTTCTGTGCCGCCCTGGTCGGCGCCAGCCTCGGCTTTCTCTGGTTCAACTCCTATCCGGCCGAGGTGTTCATGGGCGATGTGGGCTCGCTGGCGATCGGCGGCGCCATCGGCATGGTGGCCGTGTTGTCGAAGCAGGAGATCGTTCTGATTCTCGTCGGCGGCCTCTTTGTCATCGAGGCTCTATCGGTCATCGCTCAGGTGGCCTCGTTCAAGCTGAGCGGCCGCCGGGTGCTGCGGATGGCGCCCTTGCATCACCATTTCGAGCTCTCCGGCTGGGCGGAGCCCAAGATCATCGTGCGTTTCTGGATCATCGCGGTGCTGTTCGCGCTGCTCAGCCTGTCGACGTTGAAACTGAGATGAGAGCGCCCTGGTCACAGCAGGAATGGCAACGTGCCCTGGTCTATGGCTTGGGGCTGTCGGGTCTGGCGGCGGCGCGGCTGCTGCGCTCCCAAGGGGTCGAGGTGGTCGGTGTCGACCGGCGGGAAGCGGGTGAGCTCGATCTGGGTGAGCTGGCTGCCGACCGCGGTGTCGAGCTGCTCATGGGCCGCGAGCCCGACGAGCTGCCGGTGGGGCTGGATGGGGTAGTGGTGAGCCCAGGAGTGCCGGCCGATCGGCCGTTGCTGGCAGCCGCTCGCCGGGCGGGAATCCCGGTGATCGCCGAGGTGGAGCTCGGCTATGCCTTTGTCAACGGACCGGTCATCGGTATCACCGGCAGCAACGGCAAGAGCACCACCACCGCGCTGACCGGTGCGCTGCTCGAGGCCAGCGGTCTTGCGGTCGAGGTGTGCGGCAACATCGGTCGGCCACTGAGCGCCTGCACCGAGGGTGAAGCGGGGCGCCTGTTCGTCACCGAGCTCTCCAGTTTTCAGCTCGAAGCGATTGATGGATTTCACCCACGGGCCGCGGCACTGCTCAACATCTCGGCGGATCACCTCGACCGCCACGACGATCTCGACAGTTATCTGAGCGCAAAGAAGAGGCTCTTTGCCAACCAGACCGAGGAGGACATCGCGGTCATCAACGCCGACGATCCGCTGGTGGCCGAGGTGGCTGTGAGCTCCAGGCGCCGCTTCTTCTCGAGGCTGCGCGCGGTCGAGGACGGCTGCTTTCTGGACGGGGATCGGGTGGTCGAAGCCACCCCGGGCCGGCCCGAGAGCGAGCTGTTTCGGCGGCAGGATCTCTCTTTGCCCGGGACCCACAACCTGGAGAACGCCATGGCGGCGGTACTGCTGGCCCGCGCCTTCGACGCCGACCCGGCCATTATCCCCCCGACACTCGGCAGCTTTTCAGGGCTTCCTCATCGCCTCGAGCTGGTTCGTGAGCTGGGTGAAGTCCTCTGGTACGACGACTCCAAGGGCACCAACGTGGGAGCGACGCTGAAATCACTGGAGGGCTTTGCCGACGGCTCGGTCCACCTGATTCTGGGTGGCCGTGACAAGGGGAGCGATTTTTCTGTCCTGGCACCGGTTGTCGAGCGCAAGGCCGTCCGTGTCTACCTGATCGGCGAGGCCGCCCAGAGCGTAGGCACCGCGCTGGCCGACCGCGTCGCCTGCGAGCGCTCAGACGACCTGGCGACGGCCGTTACCTCGGCCGCGAGCCGGGTCGGTAGAGGGGAGGTCGTTCTACTCTCACCCGCCTGCGCCAGCTTCGACCAATACCTCGACTTCCACGCGCGCGGGGAGCACTTCAAGGATCTGGTGAGGGCGCTGGATGGCTAGGAAACTCGCTTTCGACAAGGTGCTCTTCACCACCGTGATCGTGTTGGTGGGTCTCGGGCTGACCATGGTCTATTCGGCCAGTGCCGCTTTTGCCCGCGACCAGGGGCACGGCTACAACCAATTTCTCGTCAAGCAGGCGATCGCGGCGGCGGTGGGGCTGATCGCCATGTGGGTGCTCATGCACTTCGACTATCGCCACCTACGCCGGCCGGCGGTGATCTACAGCTTGGTGGGCGTGGTGCTGTTTCTGCTGACCCTGACCCTTTTTGGACCGGCGCTGAACAATACCCGTCGCTGGCTCTTCCTGGGGGGGCTCTCCATTCAGCCGTCGGAGCTGGCCAAACTGGCGGTGATTCCGTTTGCCGCCTATCAGATCGAGCGCAAGATGCAGCGCGACAGCCAGCGCGACCTGCTTTTTCCCTGTGTCCTGGTCTTGGGGCTGGTGGCGGCTTTGATCCTGCTGCAGCCCGATCTGGGCACGGCGGTGCTGATCTGTGCCGCCACGCTCCTCATGCTCTTTCTGGCCGGTGTGCGCTGGCGGTACTTCGCCGCCGGTGCCCTGGTGCTGGTGCCGGCGCTCTGGGCCCTGGTCTACTCGGTGCCCTACCGACGGCGGCGAATGCTCGCCTTTCTGGATCCCGCCGTCGACCCGCTGGACGCCGGTTATCAGGCCCACCAGTCTCTGATTGCGGTGGGTTCCGGTGGGATTCTCGGTCTGGGGCTCGGCGAGAGCGGACAGAAGCTCTTCTTTCTCCCTCACCCCCATTCCGACTTCATCTTCTCGATCATCGCCGAAGAGCTGGGTCTGTTGGGAGCGGCAGGCGTACTGCTTCTGTTTGGCGTTCTGTTGTGGAGAGGCATACGTGCCGGCTGGCACGCTCCCGACGTCATGGGTCGCTACTTGGCATGGGGGCTGACCGGGTTGATCGTGATTCAGGCCCTGGTCCACATCAGCGTCGCGCTCTCGCTGCTACCGACAAAGGGGATTCCGCTGCCCTTTGTCTCCTACGGCGGGTCGTCGCTGGTGGTCAGCATGACGGCGTGTGGAGTGATTTTGAATGTGTCGCAGCACGGATGAACAGGGGATGGGGAAATGCGCGCTAGACACGTTCTCATCGCCGGTGGTGGAAGTGGCGGCCATGTCTTTCCCGGGCTCGCGGTTGCCGAGAGTCTGGTGGGGAAGGGTTGGCACGTGAGCTGGCTCGGACGACAGGAGGGAATGGAGAAAGAGATCGTGGAAGGGCGCGGCATCGACTACCACGGACTACCGGCACTTGCTGTTGTCGGTCGTGGCCCCCTGGGTCGCCTTCGGGCTCTCGCGACCCTGGCGCGCTCGGCTCTCGCTGCCCGCTCGATGATCCGCCGGTTGGAGATCGGGGTGGTTCTCGGTACCGGTGGTTTTGCCTCGGTCCCCGGTGTCGCCGGGGCGCGTCTGGCCGGACGGCCGTCGGCGCTGCTGGAGCCCAATGCCGAGCCGGGCGCCGCCAACCGCTGGCTTTCTCGATGGTCGGAGGTGGCGGCGACCGGTTATCACCAGGCCGTGACCGGGCTCCGTTGTCGGGTGCAACCCACCGGGGTGCCGGTCCGCGAGGAGTTCTTTGCCGGGCCTCGACGTCCGCCCGCCGGATCACTCGTGCTCTTGGTATTGGGAGGCAGCCAGGGGGCCCGCCAGTTGAATCGAATCCTGCCGCGGGCACTGGAGCTGGTGGCGCCCCGTTTCCCGGAGCTCGAGGTGCTGCATCAGGTCGGTGATCGGCACCTGGACGAGGCCCGAGACGCCTACAAGGAGTGTGACCTGGGGACGCTCGAGATCGAGCTGCGGCCGTTTCTGCGCGACGTTGCAGCGGAGATGAGCGGTGCCCATCTGGTGATCTCGCGCGCCGGGGCGGTGACCCTGGCCGAGATCTGTGCCGCCGGAAGGGCGGCGGTGCTGGTGCCGCTGCGCCTGGCGGGGGGGCACCAGGAACAGAACGCGGAGCGCCTGGCGGCAGCCGGTGGCGCCGTAGTTCTCCGCGCGGACGAAGTGAACGCCGAGAAGCTGGCCGAGGTGCTGGGTGAGCTGCTGGCCGATCGCCGGCGACTCGACTCCATGGGCGAGTCGCTCCATGAGCTCTCCACCCCGGGAGCAGCCGAGGCGATCGCGGATCTGGTCATCGAGCTGGGGGAGGCCGCCTAGTGTTCCGGCAATTCGCCGATCTCAAGAGCGTGCACTTCGTCGGCATCGGTGGTGCCGGCATGAGCGGCATCGCCGAGGTACTGCTCGACTACGAGCTCGAGGTCAGCGGCTGCGACGTGGCCCGCAGCGAGGCGACACGTCGTCTCGAGGGATTCGGGGTTCGAATCTTGGAGGGACACGATCCGGAACACCTGGAGGGGGTCGACCTGCTGGTGATCTCGTCGGCGATCTCGAGAGACAACCCGGAGGTGCGGGCGGCGATCGAGCAGGGTGTGACCGTGGTGCGACGGGCCGAGATGCTGGGCGAGATCATGCGGCTCAAGTACGGCATTGCCATCGCCGGCACCCACGGCAAGACGACCACCACTTCTCTCGTCGGCACGGTGCTGACCGAGGCCGGGCTGGATCCGACGGTGATCGTCGGTGGTCGTCTCCGGGTGACCGGCACCGGTGCCCGGTTGGGCAAGAGCGAATACATGGTGGCGGAGGCCGACGAATACGATCGCAGCTTTCTGAGACTCCAGCCGATCATCGCCGTCGTCACCTCGATCGACCGCGATCATCTCGACACCTACCGCGATTTGGATGAGATTCGGCAGGCCTTTCTCACCTTTGCCGGCAAGGTTCCGTTCTTTGGTCAGGCGATCGTCTGTCTGGACGATCCCATCATCCAGGGCGCACTGCAAGATCTGGCCGGTCATCGGCAGGTGACCTATGGCCTGTCACCACAGGCGGATATCAAGGCCGTCGAGGTCGAGCAGCTGGAATCGGGTACACGATTCTCGGTGGAGTCCTCGCGCGAGGGCTTGCTGGGTGCCGTCGAGCTTCCCATGGCCGGCGCGCACAACGTACGCAATGCGCTGGCGGCAGTGGCCGTCGGTCTCGCTCTCGGCATCCCCTTTTCGAGGATCGCCAAAGCGTTGGCCGGCTTCTCGGGTGTCCACCGGAGATTCGAGCGCATGGGCAGCTGGCGTGGCGCGACGGTGGTGGACGACTACGCCCATCACCCGACCGAAGTGGCAGCGACTCTGATGGCAGCGCGCCAGGTCTTCCCACAGGCCAAACTGATTGCCGTCTTTCAGCCGCACCTCTTCTCGCGCACGCTGGAGATGGCCGAGGAGTTCGGCAGAGCGCTGCTGGGAGCGAATCGTGCACTGGTGACCGATATCTACCCGTCGCGGGAAGAGCCGCTGCCGGGGGTCACCTCCAAGCTCGTGGTCGATGCCGCGCAGAAGAGCGGTCATCGTCACGTCGTCCACTGTCCGGATTGGCGCGAGGCCCGGGACCTCCTGGCGACCGAGACCGAGGAGGGCGACGTCATCCTGACGCTGGGGGCCGGCGACATTTACCGACTGGCGGAAGAGCTGGTGGAGGAGGGGGTCGCGGCGTGAGGATCTTGAGGGTCCAGACCGAGCCTTCCGTACCCTACCGTCGGCGGCGGTTTGTAAAGTCGCACCACCGGCGCAGTCTGTGGGTGGCTCTGTTGAAGCCGCTCGCGGCCGCCGTCCTGTTGGTGGGCATCCCCGCTGCCGCCGGGATGTGGATCCTGAGGTCACCGAGATTCGTGCTCCGGGATCTGGAGGTCACCGCGGGTGAGAGGGTGACCTCGGCTTGGGTGGCTGCCGAGCTCGAGCGGTATCGGGGACAGCACCTGCTCTGGCTCTCTCTCAATGACATCGAAGGGCGCCTGCTCAGGCACGCCTGGATCGGCGGAGCGGAGATCCGCAAGCAGCTGCCGGACGGTCTCGTGGTGAATGTCATCGAGCGCGTACCGGTGGCCCTGCTCCGCCATGATGGGGAGATCTTCTATGTCGACAGCGCCGGCCGGGAGATCGAAAAGCTCGATTCTCGGGAGACCGCCCCGGACCTCGTCGTGATCGACGTCTCTGATCCGAGGTTGGTGAGTGTTTCACAGGCGATGACGGTGATATCCGATCTGGATCGAGTGGCACCCGAGTGGAAGGCGGGTCTGGCGGAGATGAGGGTGTTGGGACCCAGAGACTTTCGTCTGCAAACAGATTCCGTTCCCTTTCCGCTCCTGGTGAGCACCGGGCGGGTGGAGGCGGGGATATTGAACCTAAGAAGATTCTTGCCGGAGATCTTGCGTCGCTATGGGGAGGTTGCGGCGGTCGACCTCAGGTTCTCCGGACAAGTTGTCATTCAACCAATTCGTCGAGAAGGGTAAGACCAATGTCGAAACCGGATCCATATTTGGTAGCCATCGATGTCGGATCGTCGAAAGTGGCCGTTCTGATCGGTCAGCGAGACGAGAACGGTGGAGTCGAGGTCGTCGGCAAGGGGCTTGCCCCGAACCGAGGCACACGCAAGGGCAACATCGTCAATGTGGAGGCGACGGTGGAGGCCCTCAAACACGCCACCGAAGAAGCGGAGGTGATGGCCGGGATCGAGATATCCCGGGCCTATGTCGGTGTGGCCAGCACCGACGTCAGGAGCATCAACTCCCGAGGCATGGTGTCGGTCGCGCGCAGAGACCGGGAGATAACTCTTCAGGACATCAATCGGGTTCTCGAGGCGGCCCAGTCGGCGGCACTGCCTTCGGACCGGGAGATCGTCCACGCCATACCCCAGGAGTTCATTGTCGATGAGCAGGGGGGCATCGCCGATCCGATGGGAATGCTCGGCAGCCGTCTCGAGGTAGCGCTCCACCTGGTGACCGCCAACGTCACCCGTCGCAAGACCCTGCTGACCTGTATCAACCGCGCCGGTATCGAAGTGGCGGAGATGGTGTTCGAGCCGCTGGCCACGGCCGAGGCCGTTTTGAGCCACGATGAGCGGGAGCTGGGTGCCCTGCTCTTCGACATCGGCGACGGCACCTCCGAATACGCGCTGTTTGCCGAAGGCGAGGTGCAGCACAGCTCGGTGGTGCCGGTAGGGGCAGGCCACTTCACCAACGACCTGGCGATGGTCCTGCGCACGCCCTTCTCCGAGGCGGAAAAGATCAAGGTCAGATACGGCTGCTGTTTGAGCGATCTCGTCAGCGAGGACGAGGGGATCTCGGTGCCGACGGTTGCCGGCGGTCCGGCGCGGGTGGTGCCGCAGCGAGAGCTCTGCGACATTCTCCAGCCCCGGGCGGAGGAGCTGCTCACTCTCGTGCGGGAGGATCTGATCAAGGCCGGAGCGGATGAGTGCC
The DNA here is from genome assembly GCA_006227875.1 of Acidobacteriota bacterium. Taxonomy (GTDB): domain Bacteria; phylum Acidobacteriota; class Thermoanaerobaculia; order Multivoradales; family JAHEKO01; genus M0029. Next base: position 5,941 of record SBFI01000442.1, on the reverse strand, counting down.
TCAGAGGCGGTCTGGTGCTGACCGGCGGCGGCGCTCAACTGGACGGCATTCTGGAGATGGCCGAACAGATATTCAATTGCACAGTTCGCTATGGCCTGCCTCAAGGCTTGAGCGGTCTTGTGGACGTCATCAACTGTCCGACCTGGGCTTCCGCATCGGGGCTATTGCTCTACGGGCGCTCGTCGGAAGACAACCTTCGAAGATCGGGTTCGCGCCCTGGTTTCAGTGTGCGCAACGTGGTGGGAAGCCTCCGCGGAATGTTCACGGACCTGCTCTGAGCTTTGGACAATACCCCTAGAGGAGATCGAGACATGATCCTTTTTGACGACCAGGAATTCGAGATAAGCCTGCCGATCACACTGGAAGAGGTAGAGGGTGTAACCGCAAAGATCAAAGTGGTGGGGATCGGTGGTGGTGGTGGCAACGCCGTGAACCGGATGATCGATTCCAAGATGCGTGGCATCGAGTTCATATCCTCCAACACCGATCTGCAGGCCCTGCGCAAGTGCCGAGCGCCGGTCAAGCTGCAGCTCGGTGTGGCGCTGACACGCGGTCTGGGTGCCGGCGGTGACCCGGAGATCGGCCGCAAGTCGGCGCTCGAGGACACCGAGCGCATACTGGAGCTGTTGGACGGCTCGGACATGGTGTTTCTCACCGCCGGCCTGGGCGGGGGTACCGGTACCGGCGCCGCGCCCATCGTGGCCTCCCTGGCGGCCGAGATCGGGGCGCTGACCGTGGCCGTGGTGACCAAGCCCTTCGCCTTCGAGGGTCGGCGGCGCATGGAGCTGGCGGACAGAGGTGTCGAGGAGCTGCGCACGGCGGTAGACACGCTGATCACCATCCCCAACGAACGCCTCCTCAATTTTGTCGACAGGGGGACTCCGTTGTCCGAGGCCTTTCGTATCGCCGACGATGTCCTGCGGCAGGCGGTTCAGGGCATAAGTGACCTGATCACGGTCCCGGGCGAGGTCAACGTCGACTTTGCCGATGTCAAGACCATCATGACCGGGATGGGTATGGCGCTGATGGGGACCGGCATGGCAAAGGGCGAGAGTCGGGCTCTGGAGGCGGCGCAGCGAGCGATCTCCTCCCCGCTGCTGGAAGAGACCTCGATCGAAGGCGCCAAGGGAGTGCTGATCAACATCTCGGGCGGCCGCGACCTGACTCTGCACGAGGTCGACGAGGCCGCGCACGTCATCGCCGATGCGGTCGATCCAAACGCCAACATCATCTCCGGTCTGGTCATCGACGAGGCTATGGAAGAGGAGATGAAGGTCACCGTCATCGCCACTGGATTCGACATGCCGGTTGGACAGACGCTGCCAAGAGCTCCGTACGTGGCCTCCCAACAGACCGAGGAGCCTCCGAGCGTGAGCGAGGCCGAGCACCAGGAGCCGGCGGACATGCCACTCGACGAGCCTCAGGACATCCCCTTCTACCGCAAGGTGATCGCACAGACTCAAGGGGATGATCCCAACGGTTTTGGACCCAACTGGTCGAATGTCGACGACTTCGACATCCCCACGGTGCTGCGCAAACAGATGGACTAGCTTCCTAGCCTGATAGCATCGCCTCCGAACGGGTTTTCCACCGGGAGGTGATTCGATGACAGAGGGTTTCGAAGACGCCAGGTCGCGCCGCAACTGGCTCGAGCGTCTGGGGGAGTTGATTCCCGGATTTCGCGGTTTTCAGGACCGGGAGCTGAGGCGAGAAGTCGACAAAATGCAACGCGAGCACCTGGCCAAGGAGCTCGGCCGACTAAAGGTCGTGAGCCGGGGCAAGGCGCGAGCCTACACGGACGAAGGGCAGCTCGGGGTTCTCCACCTCTTCGAGCGTCTGGATCGTCAGCTCGACGGCCTCTCGCAGGCTATTCGCTTCAGCGACTACGGAGCCAGTGGTTTCTTCGATGTGGTGAAGATCAACGAGCCGGAGCTGGAGAAGCTCTACCAGTTCGACCTCTCGGTGCTCGACGACGTCTCCGGGCTGTCAGGGGATCTGGCGGCCATCCCGCTGCCGGGCAAGGGAGACGCCGCTGAAGCGGTCGAGCAGGCTCTGACGCGGGTGGGAGCGCTTGAAGACAAATGGGCGGGCCGCAAAACCGTCATCAGCGAGGTTGTCAAAGCCAGCGGCTAGCCGGCGGCTACGTGGCAAGGAGACAGGACCATGCAAATTATCCAGTATGTCGATCCCACCGGTCAGACCATGGTGGCGCGGGTACCGCGCCAGGGCACCGAGGCCATCAAGCTCGGTAGCCAGTTGATAGTCGAGGAGAGCCAGGAGGCGGTCTTTTTTCGCGACGGCAAGGGTCTCGACACCTTTGGCCCCGGCAGACATACCCTGGCGACCCAGAATCTGCCACTGCTGACCAGGGTGCTGGGGGTTCCGTTCGACGGCAAGTCACCCTTTCAAGCGGCGGTCGTCTTTGTCTCTACCAAGACGTTTCTCGATCTCAAATGGGGAACCAAGGAACCGGTGGTCTTTCGCGACGACGAGCTGTCCGTGGTCCGGCTCCGTGCCTTTGGCAAGTTCGCAGTGCGCATCGTCAATTCCCAGCAGTTCGTCAACGAAGTCGTGGGCACCATGGGGATCTACACCACCGACGGTCTGGAGAGCTACTTCAAGGACGCCATCGTTGCCCGGCTGACCGATCTCCTGGGTGAGAACCTCAATTCCATCTTCGATCTGCCCAAGGTCTACGACGAGCTGGGGATGGCGCTCAAGTCCCGGGTCGCCGATGATTTCTCCAAGTACGGCATCGAGCTGGTGGATCTGTTCCTGGGAGCCATCACACCGCCAAAGGAAGTCCAGGTGGTGATCGACGAGCGCAGCGGCATGGCCGCGATCGGCGACATGAACGCCTACATGAAGTTCAAGGCAGCCAAGGCGATGGAGGACGCAGCCGAGCAAGGCGGCGAAGGCGGGGGCAACGTCGGCGCCGGGCTGGGTGTCGGTATGGGTGCCGGTATGGGCATGATGCTGCCCCAGATGATGAAAGAGGCGATGCAGGACTCCGGTCAGGGTGGAGCTGCGGGAGGTCAGGCACCGGCCGAGTCCGAGGCGGGGGATCAGACCACCACGGGCGCGGCAGCGACGGGTGCCGCCACCGCCTTCTGTCATCAGTGCGGCCAGGGGCTACCGGAGGGAGCCCGCTTTTGTCCTTCCTGTGGCACCAAGGTCGCCGGGTAGTCGACCCCTATTTTTTCGATCATGCCGCCTGAGCCCTCGGCCGGCACCACGATCCAGTGTCCCCAGTGCGGCGGTGAGAGCCCGCTGCCGGCGGGGCGAGAGCTCGTTCGTTGCCCTTTCTGCAGCGCTACTCTCTTTGTCGATCGCTCGGCGGTCGTCAGTCACTACAGCCTGCCGACGCTTCTCGACCGTGACGAGGCGACGGCGGCCCTGCGCCGCTGGATGGCCGGCAACGAGACGGTCAAGGGTCTGGATCGCGAGAGCCAGGTAGAAAATATCGAGCCTCTGACCTTTCCTATGTGGCTCTTTCGTGCTCACACGGATGCTGGGAAAGTGGTCTTTGTCGAGCCGGCGGCACCCACGCCCATCCCCCAGGTAGCCGATCTGGAGGTGCCGGCTGGGAAGCTCGAGCCCTTCCACGACCCAGAAGCCTCCGTGAGGCCCATCGAGCCGACCATTCCGCTGGAGACAGCCAAGGGGTGGGTACAGCAGCGGGGGGTGCATAGAGTCACCGAGACAGCGCTGGTCGAGGTTCCTTTTTGGCACTTCCGATACAAATATGACGGACGCTCCTATCGGGCCCTGGTAGAGGGGTCGACCGGAACAGTGCTGGCCGCGGTCTATCCGGAGAAGGCCGAGAGCCCCTATGTGCTGATTGCGGTCCTGGGTCTTGTGCTGTTTGGTCTCGAGGGTCTGGCCATCTCCAATCCCGTGCTCAAACTCCTGGCCTATGCCGTCACGGCAATCCCTCTCACGCTGATCGCCTACTGGGTGGCACGCAAGGTATGACCAAAGCGACGCCTGCTCCGCTGCCGGAGATCCCCAATCGCTTACCGGCCAAAGTCAAGGGTCTGACCTGTCCGAGCTGTGGTGGGGCGCTCGATGTGGCGACCGGCCTCAGGGTGGTGCTCTGTCCCTTCTGCGAGACCCGGTTGTTGGTGCTGAGCGAGCTCGGTATTCGCCGGCTGGCGGTCGAGCCACAGGTCGACGCGACAAAGGCGCGCGAGGTCGTCCAACGCTGGCTCGGTTCCGGCTGGAACAAGGATTCGCGCCTACGTCGCGAAGCACGGGTCGGTGAAGCCTTTCTCTCCTTTCTCCCCTTCTTTCGTGTGCAAGCGGACTGTCTGGGATTTGCCCTCGGCACCGAGGAGCGCCGGCGGACGGTCGGCAGCGGTAAACATCGGCGCACCGAGACCTACGAGGTCGATGTCGAGCGTGCGGTCGAGCGGAGCTTCGACCGCACCTATCCAGCCCTCAATGTGGCGGAGTGGGGTGTCGAGTGGATCGATCTCCATGGCGACACCCTGGTGCCGTTCGATTCCTCGACCCTGGTGCGGCTGGGGATGGTCTTTCCGCCGACCCTGTCCGAGAGCGTGGTCAAGCGGAGCGCGCTCGAGCAATTCAAAAAGGAAGCCGAGCCGGCCACCGGTCTGAAGCGGGTCCGCTTTCGCTTTCTCGAGTCGTTGCGCGAGCGGCTGACGGTCATCTACTACCCGCTCTGGGTCGTTCGCTACCGTTTCGATGAACGCTCCTATCAGGCCCTTGTCGACGCCCAGGACGGCAGCCTCGGTTTTGGCAAGGCGCCGGGAAACGACCTCTACCGGGCGCTGATGCTGGTAGCGACCCAGGCCATCACCCTCTTTGTCGGCACGACGATCATCCAGCTTGCCGGTGGGGGCCTCGGTCCGCTGATCTTTATCGGTGTGCCGATGCTTGCCGTGTTGCTCTGGGGATGGAAGAGGTTCCGCTACGGGGGTGTCGTTGTCGAGGGTACCGGCGCCAAGAAGCGGCCGGGCCTGAGCCGGATCGCCAGCTCGGTGGTCCGCCGCCGCGAACGGGACAAGCTGCTGCAGGAGATGGTCGGGGGTGAGCCCTGGTGATTGAAAGGACAACGGAGCGGAGGGAGTTTCAACTCGTCGCCCTCGACTGTCCCAGCTGTGGGGCGCCGATCGCGGCCGAAGGCGAGGATGTCGTCTACTACTGCACTGCCTGTCGTAACGGCTATCGTTTCGACCCCGAGGGGCGTCGGTTGGTGGCCGTCGAGGTCGCCTTTGTCTCGTTGCCCCATACCAGCGTCGACCTCTACAAGCCCTTCTGGCTGGTGTCGGCACGGGTGTCGATCGAGGAGCGCCTGGCCGCGGGTGGGGTCTTCTCCGGCCTGATGGGTTTCTTTCTCGGTGACCGATCCGACTCCCTGGCGCCGGTGGGCGAGGGCGTCTTTGCCATCCCGGCCTTTCCCGGTCCCCTCGATGCGGTGACCGAGCTGACCCGCCGCTACACCGAGGCCCTGCCCGAGCTCGGCGAGCGCCTCGGCGAGCGTCTGCTCGGCGGTTGCTACGACGAGGCCGACGCCCACAAGATGGCCCACTTCGCGCTGATCGCTTCCGAGGTCGACAAACCGGACACCCTCCAGGACCTCGACTACGACATCGAGTTCGGGGAGATGCGGCTGCTCGGTGTCCCCTTTGTCCGCAAGGGCGAGACCCTGGCCGACGCCATCTTCGACATCCGGATCTGACCCTCCTGCGATGGCCTTGAAGGTCGGTGGTAGCCCGGTCTCGGGTCCTGCGGGGGCTCCCCTCCGCTACGCGGGAGGATGGCTCCGCTGCGGTGAGCCCCCTCCGGCCCCGAACCCGGGCAGCCACGGCGGCCGCCTGGGGCCGCGGGTTCTCGACCCGGCTACGCCAGCGAAGACGATGCTCCGCCGGGCGCCGCAGCCGACCGCATCGGTGGATCGCCCGCGCGCACCCGGAGC
>SBFI01000306.1 GCA_006227875.1 Acidobacteriota bacterium | reverse complement strand
TCGTTCGGCGTCGTGATGTACGAGATGGCGACCGGCAAGCCTCCCTTTGCGGGTACGACCTCGGGTGTCGTCTTCAGCGAGATTCTCGGCGGTCGCTACATCGCCCCCGTGCGGCTCAACCCGGCTCTGGATGACGAGCTCGAACGAGTGATCGTCAAGCTGCTCGAGAAGGACCGCGACATCCGATACCAGACGGCCAGGGATCTGCTGGCGGATCTGAAGCGGCTGCGGCGGGACACCGGGTCGGATCACTCAGTGGCAACGGCCGAGCCTCCCCCACCCTCGAGTGCCACGCCGATGGCTCCTACCACACAGCCGGCTGCAACAACAATCTCCTCGGGCTCGGTGTCCGCGGTCTCGTCACCCTCGACCGGTTCGGTCGTGGTGGTGGAGAAAGGCAGCGGCAAAGCGCCCTGGTGGGTGGCCGGAATCGCGGTGGCGGGAATGATCCTGCTCGCCGCGCTCTGGATCCTGCGTCCGTCACGGCCGGTGGTCGAGACGCCGACGGCCACCGCGCCCGAACCCGTCGGCATACCCGCCGCCCCGTCTCGCAAGATGATCGTGGTGCTGCCGTTCCAGAACCTGGGCACTGCCGAGAACGAGTTCTTCGCGGCCGGCATGAGCGAAGAGATCACCAGCCGTCTGGCCGCGGTCAGCGGTCTGGGGGTCATTTCGCGCAACAGCGCCGCCCAGTACGCCGGCGGCCAAACACCCATCTCCCAAATCGGCGACGAGCTGGGAGTCGACTATGTCCTCTCGGGTACGGTGCGCTGGGCTCAGGACACCGATGGCGCCAGCCGGGTCCGCATCACGCCCCAGCTCATCGGAGTAGCCGATGACACCCAGCTCTGGTCAAACACTTACGATCGCGTGATCGACGACATCTTCGAGGTGCAGTCGGACATCGCCGGACAGGTCATCGGTCAGCTCGACATCGCGCTGCTCGGCACCGAGCGCCAGACGCTGGAGGCCAAGCCGACAGACAATCTCGAGGCCTACCAGCTCTACCTAAAGGGCCTGGACTACGCCCGGCAGCCCGACTTGACCCAGCGCCAGTTCCGGGTAGCGACCGACATGTTCCAACGCGCCGTCGAGCTCGACCCGGAGTTCGCCCAGGCGCACGCGCACCTGTCGCTGGGCCATTCCCGCTCCTACTGGTTCGGCATCGACACCAGCGAGAAACGCATGATGCAGGCGCGCGCCGCGGCCGACCGGTCGCTCAAGCTCGAGCCCAATCTCGGCGAAGGGCACCTGGCCCTGGGCTATGTTCACTACTACGGCGCCAGAGACTACGAGAAGGCGCTCGAGGAATTCCGTCAGGCCGAGCGGCTCTTGCCCGGAAGTGTCGACGTCCCTGCGGCGATGGGCTACATCTACCGACGACAGGGCAAGTTCGAAGAGGCGGCGGCGAGCTTTATGAAAGCACTGGAGCTCGATCCCAGGGACGGCGGCATGGCCGACGAGGTCGCGATGGCGAATACCTATCTGCGGCGGCACGAGGAGGCCGATCGCTACTACACCCGCTCGATCGCCCTGCTGCCGGACCAGATCGCGGGGTATGGCGGCAAGGCCGCCAACCTGTGGCGCTGGAAGGGCGACGCCGACGCCGCCCGGGCGACGCTCGAGCGCATGCCCGAACACCAGAGCACCGCCGCGGTCTGGACCTGGGTGTTGAGCGAGGGGGCGATCGGCGACTTCGAGTCCGCCCTACGCCGGCTCGACGCCGCACCGTTCGAGTTCTTCGACACCAGCACGATCGCGGTGTTCCCCAAGTCGATGTCGCGAGGCTGGATCTACGACCTGATGGGCGAACGCGAGAAATCCGCGGCCGCCTTCGAGGAGGCGCTGCCGCATCTCGAGCGCTACGTGCGCGAACAGCCCGACGATGCGTTCGCGCATTCCGGCCTGGCCCTGGTGCTCTCGGGCGTTGGTCGTTACGAGGACGCGATCCGGGAGGCCGAAAAAGCAGCCGAGATGCTGCCCGTCGCCAAAGATGCGATCTACGGTCCTTTCATCCTCAACCAGGGGGCGATCGTCTACACGCGGGCCGGTGACTACGACACTGCGATCGATCGCCTCGAGACCCTCATGTCGATCCCTTTTACCACCACTGCAACGGCCCTCCGACTCCATCCCGGCTGGGCGCCCCTGCGCGATCACCCCCGTTTCCAGGCGTTATTGAAGAAGTACGATTAGCTCACACCCCGCCCCGCTTGCGCAGTGTGGCTCGAGCTGTAGCCAGTCGTATTCCCGCCCAGTTCGTGAGGGCTCTACCACTCCATCCGATAGAGCATCCAGTACACCACCACCCCGGTTACCGATACGTAGAGCCAGATCGGCAGGGTCCAGCGGGCGATGGCGCGGTGGCGGTCGAATCTCTGCCGCAGCGCCCGCACCAGGGTAATGAGCGCCAGAAAGGGGACCGCCGCGGCGAGGATCGAGTGGCTGGCAAGGATCGTGAGATAGACCGTGCGGATCGTTCCCGCCCCCTGGAAGCGCATCGAGCCCACCTGCGAGTGGTAATAGAGATACGAGACGAGAAAGAGCACCGAGCACCCAAAGGCGGTCAGCATACAGGCCCGATGGGCCGAGATCCTCTTCTGGCGGATCAAGATATAGCCCACCACCAGAAAAGCAGCGCTGATGGCGTTCAATCCAGCGTTAACGGTCGGAAGCGCCATGATCTCGAACATAGTGTGACGGGTCCGCTCGGCGTTAAGGCATGGGTGATAAGATTGGGCCCGTCAAGATCTTTGGCTCGATCTCGAGAGCTCGAAGCATTCTACGTCAAAGCCCGGACTGGAAGCCTTGAACAGGGAGGTCCTTTCCGGTTGACCGGCACCCAGAT
>SBFI01000231.1 GCA_006227875.1 Acidobacteriota bacterium | reverse complement strand
CGGTCAACGGCGGTACGTGGCCGCGTAGTAGCGGCCTTGACGACTACCGGAACGCCTCGTTCGATCCGGATCCGCAGCGGTTCTGGATGTGCACCTTGGGTATTCCGCTGAATTCGGCCACTCGTTCCACGTGAATTCGGCCGGCCAGTCCGCGGCAAATCGGCCGGGTAATCCACGGCAAAACGGCCACCCGTCGGAGCGAAGCGACGCGGGGTGGTTGATGCCGACTGGTCTTGTTGCTCTCAGATGATTTCTCTGAGAATCACTCCTCCCAGTTCCACCGGTCACGGGCGTTGATGTTGATCGAAGTGTCCGCTCCGTGTCCAGTCTCGTCGGTGCTGGTTGCGGTTTCATCCATCACGGCGGTCTCGACCTCGGGTTCAGATTTGGGGGTACTCGGATGTATCCCCGGGTTCGTTGCGTTCGTCAGACGGCGATTGTGGGCCTCGTTTTTCGGCGTGTCGGTCTCGGATCAGCATTTCGGCTTCAATCGGCTGCAGTACGAGTCCGACTCGACCCGCTCTTGTTCTTGCGAATGGACTCGCCCTCCAGCTTGATCCGGTGAGCGTTGTGCACCAGTCGATCGAGGATGGCGTCGGCCAGGGTCGGATCGCCGATGGCCTCATGCCACTTCTCCACCGGGATCTGACTGGTCACCAGCGTTCATTGGATCCCATGACGGTCCTCGAGGATCTCCAGCAGGTCCCTGCGGTTGCCGTCCGTCAGAGGGACCAGCGCCAGGTCGTCAAGGACCAACAGATCGATCTTGGCCCACGCGGCCAGGAGCTTCCCGTAGCGGCCGTCCCCTTTGGCGACCTCGAGTTCGCCAAACATTCGTGGCACGCGTAGGTATCGCACCCGGAATCCCTCACGACAGGCCTTGTGGGCGAGTGCACAGCCGAGCCAGGTTTTGCCCAGGCCGGTGGAGCCTGTAATGAGCACGTTGAGATGCTTGCGGATCCAATCGCAGCTGATCAGACGCGTCATCAACGCCTTGTCCAGGCCGCGCGAGTGACGGTAGTCGATGTCTTCGATGGCGGCGCTCTGACGCATCTTGGCCTTGGTCAGCCGCGTCTTCAGTCGTCGGCTCTCTCGTTCGGTGGCTTCCCGGTCCACCAACAATCCGAGACGCTCCATGAAATCGAGTTCACCGACTTCCTCGTTGTCGATCTGATCTTGCAGAGCCCGAGCCATGGCATCGAGCCGCAGCTCCTGCAGCTTCTCGAGCGTCGGGTGTTGGAGCATAGTTGCCTCCTGGTTCGCCTCGCGGTTCGAGGTCATCGGTAGTAGCGAGCACCCCGGATGTTGGGGTGCTCCAACGGCTGAGCCGTCTCGGCTGCTTCAGGCAGCGGTTGACGCTCCAGCCCGTTCTTGAGAATCGAATCGATGCTCTTGTAGCTGCAGGCGTTGATCGCAAGCGCCCGTCGACAGGCAGCCTCCAGCCGATCCTCGCCATGCTTCTTGCCCAGGCGCATCACACCAAGACACGAGCGGAAACCCTGCTGAGGATGGGGACGGTTGATCAGAATGGTCTCGACGACCCGCGCCACCGCCGGTCCCGTTTTCTGTGCCCAGCGGACCAAGCGCTCGGGCGTCCACTCGGCGTGCTCCTGGTGCGACTTGGGCATGTGCGCGGGCAAGGTGATGTAACGCCGTTTGGGGTCGTAGCAGCGCTGGTGACTGGCGACGCGTTTGCCTTTGTGGAAGACCTCGATGACGCCGGCGGTCAGGCGGACGTCGAGCTTCTGACCGACCAGCTGGTACGGCACCGAGTAGTAGTGCGCGTCGGCCTCGACGTGATAGTCGATGTGGACGCTAGCCTTCTTCCACTCGGCGTACTCGTACGGCACGCTCGGCAGCGGTGCAAGCGCCGGCTTGTCGAGCTCTTCGAAAAGCTCTCGCCGTGAGCCGGGGATCTTCTGGAACGGACGTCCGTTGAGGTCGACGAGGAGATCCGCGATGGCTTCTTTGAGCTCGGCCAGACTGAAAAAGGTGATGTTGCGCAAGCGGGCGAGGATCCATCGTTCGACGACCTGCACACCGGCTTCGACCTTCGCCTTGTCTTTCGGTTTCGCTGAGCGAGCCGGGATGACGGCCACCTGGTAGTGGGCGGCCATGTCTTGATACGTGGGGTTGAGATCGGGCTCGTACAGATGCGGGCTGGTCACGCCCGATTTCAGGTTGTCGGGCACCAGGATCTCAGGACAGCCACCCAGGAAGGTCAGGGCCCGGACATGAGAGCCGATCCAATCCGGCAGCGTCTGCGTCCAGGTGGCTTCGGCGTACGCGTAGCTCGAAGCGCCCAGCACGGCGACGAAGATCTGCGCTTCGCGGATCTCGCCTGTGTGTCGATTCACGACCTCGACGGTCTGGCCCGCATAGTCGATGAACAACTTCTCGCCGGCGCGATGATCCTGGCGCATGACCAGATCGACCTTGCCCGTCCAGCGACGGTAGTGCTCGCAGAACCAGCTGTACTGGTAGCCGTCGGTGTAGACGGCCCGGTACTCCTGCCACAACAGACTCAGGGTGACGCCCTTGCGCCGAAGCTCCTTGTGGATGACCGGCCAGTTCGGCTCGGGGCGCGGGGAGTCTGCCGCGGCGGGTAGCGGTGGGAACAGCCGGCGCTCGAGCTCGGTATCGTCGAGACCGTCGGGCAACGGCCAATCCAGTCCGCACTCTCGAGCTCGGCGCAGATAGTCGGCCACCGTCGAACGAGCCAGACCACAACTCTTGGCAATCTTTCGCGCGCTCACCCGCTGCAGCGCAAGCGCAGGATCTCTCGAATCTTCCGCACGGATAACCTCTGTCGCGGCATCTGCCCCTCCTCCAACTCGTTCGAGAAGGGCGCAGGGTACCTGGGCTATCCCGCGTCGTCGCCCCGGCCTGGGGTGGCCGATTTGCTCTGGAATCGGTGGCCGAATTCCCATGGAATGGGTGGCCGATTTCACCTGGAACTGGTGGCCGATTTCACATGGAATCGATGGCCGAATTGCCGTGGAATACGCAACAGAGGAACTGGATCAGCTGATTTGAGGCGTGCTACGCTGGAGCGTCAGCACCACTGTCTGTCAGGGACGGATCTACTCGCACTTGGTTGGGGGACATCATGTCAGCGCGAGAGATTGAAAAGTGAGGCGACGACCTTCGAAGTCGATGGCGTTCGGTGTGCGATTGCATGGAAAGCTCT
>SBFI01000068.1 GCA_006227875.1 Acidobacteriota bacterium | reverse complement strand
CCACAGAATAGACGGTCGTCCAGACAGCCCTCCGGCAGCTCCCCGTGGGCCTGTAGAACGGCGAGGGCGATGGCCAGATCGAGATAGTTGCCCTCTTTGCGGATGTTGGCCGGCGCCAGGTTGACGACCACCACCCTGGGTGACAGGTCGAAGCCGCAGTTCTTGATCGCCGTGCGTACCCGCTCCTTGCTCTCACGCACCGCGGCATCGGGAAGACCGACGATGTGCATCTGGGGAAGACCAAAGCGGATATCGACCTCGACCTGCACCGCACGGGCGTCGATTCCCCAAGGAGTGGCGGAGAGAGCTCGAGCCATCATCAGTCATAGAAGACGGATTTCCGGCTCGATATCTTGCGTCGAGGAGGCCATCGGCGTCCCGAGTCGGTGCCGCCATCCCTGCGGTGGCGGTGGTATTCTCGTCTCCACGAGGACAGGAACAAGAAGGAGGGTGAAGATGGGCAAATCGGCAATCGGGTGCTTGATCGTTGCGGTTCTGGTCGTACTGGGGCTACTCCTCATCGGTTTCTGGGTCGCCGGTCAGTTCAACGGCCTGGTGGCGTCCCAGGAGGCGGTGGAACAGCAGTGGGCGCAGGTCGAGACCGTCTACCAGCGGCGCGCCGATCTGATTCCCAATCTGGTGGCGACGGTCAAGGGAGCCTCCGAGTTCGAGCAGGAGACCCTCGATCAGGTCGTCGAGGCCCGCAGCCGGGTGGGGCAGATGAGCGTCGAGGCGGGCGCCGACATCATCAACGACCCGGAGGCCTTCGCCCAGTTCCAGCAGGCCCAGGATGCGCTCTCATCGGCCCTCCAGCGCCTGCTGGTTGTGGTCGAGCGATATCCGGAGCTCAAATCGGTGGCGGCCTATCAGGACCTGATGGTGCAGCTCGAGGGCACCGAGAATCGCATCTCCGTCGAGCGCAATCGCTACAACCAGGCGGCCCGCGACTTCAACATCAGGGCCAAACGCATACCGACCCGCTGGCTGATCTCCTGGCTCGGTTGGGACTTTCCGGAGAAGGCCTACTTCGCCTCCCAACCAGGAGCCGAGACCGCACCGGCGGTGGAGTTCTGAGGATCCTCATCAGCGGAGGGACAGTCGGGTGATCCAAGTCGACGGCAAGAGTCTGACCCTGGAAGATTTTCGCCGCGTCGTCCATCATGAGCAGTCCTGCGCGCTCGCCGCCACGGCGCGAGAGCGGATCGTGACCGCGCACCAGGTGATCCTCGATACCCTGGCGCGTGGGGAGGCGATCTACGGTGTCAATACCGGCTTTGGCGACCTGGCAAAGATCCGGATCCCCGACGACCAGCTGAGCACGCTGCAGGAGCGTCTGCTGGTCAGCCACGCGGCCGGGGTAGGGGAGCCGCTCCCCGACGAGGCCGTGCGCGGCATGCTTCTTCTGCGTGCCAACACTCTCGCCCGCGGCCACTCGGGGGTGCGACCCGAGCTGGTCGAGCTGCTGCTCGCCATGCTCGAGGCCGATCTACTGCCGGTGGTCCCCGCCAAAGGCTCGGTGGGTGCCAGCGGCGACCTGGCACCGCTCTCGCACCTGGCACTGCCGCTCATCGGCCGTGGCGAGGTGCGATTGAAGGGCGAGGTCCTGCCGGCGGCCAAGGCGCTTTCCAGCTGTGGGCTCCAATCCCTGGAGCTGGGACCCAAAGAGGGGTTGGCCCTCATCAACGGTACCCAGGCCATGACCTCGTTGCTGGCCCTTGCGGCACTGGCGGCCCTTGATCTGGTGCGGATCGCCGACCTTGTGGGGGCGATGTCCACCGACGCCGTGCGAGGGACCGATGAGCCCTTCGATCGCCGCCTCCACGAGCTGCGGCCACACCCGGGACAGATGGCCAGCGCCGCCAACCTGTGGCAGCTACTCCAGGGCTCGGAGATCCGCGAGTCGCATCGTGAAGGCGACTCCCGGGTACAGGATCCCTACTCGATCCGCTGTATACCGCAGGTCCATGGCGCCGCCCGCGATCTGTTGTCGGACATCGAGGGCAAGCTCGCCATCGAGATGAATGCGGTCACCGACAATCCACTGGTGTTTGCCGACGACGGCGAGATCCTCTCGGGTGGCAACTTCCACGGCGAGCCGATGGCGATGGCAGCCGACATCCTGGCGTTGGCCCTCGCCGAGCTGGGCTCGATCAGCGAGCGGCGAATCGACAAGCTCACCGACAGTGTCTTTTCCGGGCTTTCGGCCTTCCTCACCGAAGAGCCGGGGCTCAACTCGGGCTTTATGATGGCGCAGGTGACGGCGGCGGCCCTGGCCAGTGAGAACAAGGGTCTGACCCATCCCGCCAGTGTTGATTCCATCCCCACCTCGGCCGAAAAGGAAGATCACGTGTCGATGGGGATGGGCGCGGCGGTAAAGCTGCAGCAGGTGGTGGTCAACACCCGGCAGATCCTGGCCATCGAGCTGCTGTCGGCCGCCCAGGGAATAGACCTCTTGCGTCCGCTGAAGTCGAGTGAGCCTCTCGAAGCCCTGCACGCGGCGATCCGCCGACGGGTGCCGAAATGGGAGGAGGACCGGGAGATGGCCCCCGACCTGGCCACGGCCGCGGAGTTCCTCGGCAGCGACATCCGCTCCCATATCGAGGGGCTGCAGTAGAAACCAGAACCAGTGTTGCAGGGACTAGAATAAGCCGATGACCATCGCAACCGTTCGTGAAATCCGCGCTCCGCGGGGAACCACAATGAGCTGCAAGGGTTGGCAGCAGGAAGCCGCCTTGCGTATGCTGATGAACAACCTCGATCCTGAAGTGGCGGAGAAGCCGGGCGAGCTGATCATCTATGGCGGCTCCGGCAAGGCGGCCCGCAACTGGGAGTGCTACGACGCCATCGTCGCCACGTTGAAGCGCCTCGACGAGGACGAGACCCTGCTGGTCCAGTCGGGCAAACCGGTGGCTGTCTTCAGGACCCATGTCGAGGCCCCACGCGTCCTCATCGCCAACGCCATGTTGGTCCCCCACTGGGCCACTGCCGACGAGTTTCGCCGGCTCGAGGGTCTCGGTCTGACCATGTACGGGCAGATGACCGCCGGCTCCTGGATCTACATCGGCACGCAGGGGATCCTCCAGGGCACCTACGAGACGCTGGCCGAGTGCGCACGGCAGAAGTTCGGCGGCACACTGCGCGGGACGCTTACGGTGACCGCCGGACTGGGTGGCATGGGGGGAGCCCAGCCTCTGGCCGTGACCATGAACGAGGGTGTCTGTCTGGTGGCCGAGGTCGACCGGGGCCGCATCGAGAGACGCTTGGAGACTCGTTATCTCGACGAGGTCGCCGATGACATCCCCGCCGGTGTCGAGCGGGCGCTGGCGGCCAAGGACGAAGGTCGCCCACTTTCGGTCGCCGTCGAGTCGAACGCCGTGGATCTGCTCGAGTACCTCGTCGCCCAGGAGATCCAACCCGAAGCCCTGACCGATCAGACCTCGGCCCACGACGAGCTCCATGGCTATGTTCCCCATGGCTTGCCCTACGCCGAGGCGCTGGAGCTCCGCGAACAGGACCCCGAGACCTATATTGCCCGCGCCATGTCGTCGATGGCGGCCCACGTGCGGGCCATGCTGACGCTACAAGAGCGCGGCGCCCTGACCTTCGACTACGGCAACAACCTACGTGGGCAGGCGCTCGAGGCGGGGGTTGAGAACGCCTTCGACATCGGTGGCTTTGTACCGCTCTTCATCCGACCGCTGTTTTGTGAAGGCAAGGGTCCCTTTCGCTGGGCGGTGCTCTCCGGTGACCCGGACGATCTGGCGGCTACCGACGAGGCCATCCTCGAGAACTTCCCCGAAGACGAGGCGCTGGCGCGCTGGATTCGCATGGCCCAGGAGCGGGTGGCGTTTCAGGGCCTGCCCGCTCGCATCTGCTGGCTCGGCTACGGCGAGCGAGCCAGGGCAGGCAAGGTCTTCAACGAGCTGGTCGCTTCGGGACGGGTGTCGGCTCCCATCGTCATCGGGCGCGATCACCTCGACTGTGGCTCGGTCGCTTCACCCAATCGCGAGACCGAGGGCATGAAGGACGGCTCCGACGCCATCGCCGACTGGCCGATACTCAACGCTCTGCTCAACGCGGTCAATGGCGCCACCTGGGTATCGGTTCATCACGGCGGGGGAGTCGGTATCGGCTACTCGTTGCACGCGGGAATGGTCATCGTCGCCGATGGTACCGATGAGGCGGCGAGTCGTCTCGAGCGGGTGCTGACGGGGGATCCCGGTCTTGGTGTGGCCCGGCATGCCGACGCCGGCTATCAGGAGGCCATCGACAACGCCCGCCGGGACGGTATCGACGTACCCATGCTCTAGAAGAGAGCTCGTATGGTCAGCTTGAGAGAGCTCCTTTTGTTGGTGGCTCTATTGCTGACACCGATCCTGCCGCCAGGCTTGGGTCTTCTGTGTCTGGTGCTGATCGGGGCGCTCTGGCTGCGGCGATTGAGCTCTCATCGCGAGCTCGTTCTGGCCGCCGTGACCCTGGTCGCGGCGGCGATCATCTTTCTGTCCGATTGGTCCGTCACCAGCCGTAGCCAGGACCCGGAACGACTTCAGAGACGGTTCGAGCAGTCCTATCTACGTCTCTGGGACGAGCTCGATGGGGCCGCTCAGTCGGCGGTTTCCAGTCTCGATCCGGCACCGGTACCCCCCGAGGAGAACCTCGAGGCCTTTCAGAGTCTTGCCGGTATCGCCGAGCGGGGCAGCGTGGACGCGACCCTCTATCTGCTCGACCCGAGCGGGGCCCTTGTGGCATGGGCCGGTGCGGGTCTGCTCCACGAGTTGGACCCTCAGACGCTGCCGGCGGCGGGCAGGGACTTCGCCGCCAGCTTTAGTGCCGCCACCCTCTTCTCGGTAGAGCCGCTTACCGGCCCGAGTGAAGGCTGGCGTGTCGTTGCCGGAAGCAGCCACTCGATCGACCGGCTACCCTTCGAGGTGTTTGGACGCCAACCTGAGAGTCTCCGTTGGGAGCTGGTCGATTCGGGTACCCCGGTGCCGGCGGGATTGACAGCCATCGAGGTGTCAGAGACGCCGACTCTGGTACTGATCGGTCAGGGCGGTGAGATGTCCGGGCCACTGGCTGCCCCGCCGGTGCCCTGGCGCTATTGGGCGTGGTTACCGTTCGGACTGTTTTTGCTGGCGCGCGCCGGCCTGCGGCTGCGCTCGAACGGCTGGCCTGTGGTCGGCTATGCACATCCCGGCCTGGCCGCTCTCCACGGCGGCGGGGTCTTGGCCCTGCTTCTCGCCGGCTCATTCTGGCTCCAACAGACGACGGCTCCGCGCGATCTTGCTGCTGCCCTCATCGATTCACCGGCCGTGCTCTTGACCCGGCTGGCCATCTTTGCGCCAACCTTTGCTCTGCTGCTGCTCATCGGCCGGAAAGAGCGTGCCACCAGCGACGGCCCGGTCTTCTGGCTCGGAATCGGCCTGGTCCTGCTCGGTGCAACGGCGTTCTTCCCCGAAAACCTGGCTGCGGCCGGTGGCCTGGCGGTGGCTAGCGGTCTCGCCCTGGGCTACTGGATCTGGCAGGCCGATCTAAGGCGGCGTGGGCTTGGTGGCGCCTTGACACTGGCTCTGGTGGTTCTTTTGGCCGGAGCCACGGCCTGGGAGGCGGTCTACCACTCGACTCTGCGGCGCCACATCGGAACCACAATATTGGCTGAGACCGCACCACCGACGGCCGAAGAGATCACCGCCATCGCCGACAATATCGAGCACTTCTTCGCCGACGTCGATCTCGGGCGCATCGCGCCGTTGGACTTCGACCGTCTCGACCGTCAGGACCTGGCGTTCGAGATCTGGCATCACTCGCCGCTCGCCGGTTATGGCGCCCTGTCGGCACTCGTCATCTTCCCCGACGGCGGCCAGGTCTCCAGCTTCGGCTTTGGGTTGCCGGTCAACGAGGAGGGTGCGGTCTCCTGGTCACCGGACCTCTGGCCGGGCTTCGAGCTCCCCGTCTGGCGGGACTCGGTCGTGGTTGGCGAAGCCGAGCTGAGAAAGGATGGTCAACCCTGGGGTTGGGCTCAGTACTGGATGGTCATGCGGCCCGGCTTCCGTTTGCACCACACGACGACGGACGATCTCGCTGCCGGTCTGCTGCGGGGAGGACCCGCCGCACGACAACCAACGGAGAGCGCCCTCGAGCCCGCCCGCTATGCCCTTTACGGCCCTGGGGGTGAAGCGCGGTTGTCACCCTGGACCGAGCCGCCGGCCCTGCCGGAGGAGTTGCTCGCCGGCGGTAGCGGATCGATCGTCACACCTACGGGCCCGGCAACCGTCTTTGCCGCTCGGGACGCCGACGGGGTGAGGGCTCTATTCCTGCCTCGCCTTTCGCCCGTGGAGTCACTGGAGCGAGTGGCGATTCTGGCGGTCGGCAGCGGTCTGATCCTGGCCCTGCTCTCGCTGGCTGCAGTGTTCTTGATCCTCCCGGGCTCGGGCATGGTTCCCGATCTGACGCAGGCTCTGAGGTCCTACTCGAAACGGCTGTTGGTGGTCTACGCGACCTTGCTGGTGCTGCCGCTGCTGTTGATGAATCTGGTGGTGCTCGGAGTTCTGGGTGGTGAGTTGGAGAGGACACAGCGGGACGCCGGCCAGCGGGCACTGGAGTCGGCTCAGCGTGTGCTCGGCGAATACGTTCTGGCCCTGGAGCCCGGCTTTGGCATCGATGCGGCGCTCAACAACGACGTGCTCATCTGGCTGTCGCGGGTGGTGCATCACGAGATCAACCTCTACTGGCGGAGCAGCGTCTACGCCTCCAGCAAGCCCGAGCTCTTCACCGCCGGGCTGCTGCCAAAAAGGATTCCGGGAGAAATCTTTTCTCGCTTGACGCTGCTGGGTCACGAGACGGCGTCGCGGGTCAACCGGGCCGGTCAGATCGAGTACCTGGAGCTCTATGGACCGCTCAGTGTCCCCGGTGTCTCCATGGCCGACAGCCGCCTCTTTCTCTCCATCCCGCTGTTGGCTCAAGAGGAGGTGGTGAGCGCCGAGATCGCTTCGCTGCGCCGCAAGGCGGTGCTGGGCACCACGCTTTTGGTGCTTCTCATGGCGGCGATCGGCAATCGACTGGCGCGCGGCTTTACCAGACCGCTGACCGAGATCGTCGAGGGTACCCAGCGCATCGCGGCGGGGGAGCGGTCGCTCGAGCTGGCGCCGGCGGAATCGGAGTTGGCCACCCTGGTCGAGGCCATCGATCGCATGGCGGCAAAGATCGACGAAGGCCGTCAGGGGCTGCTGAGGGAGAAACAGGTGGTGGAAGGCATGGTCGAGAACATCACCTCGGCGGTGGTCTCGATCGACAGCGCCGGTCGCGTGCTGCTTCTCAATGGGGTGGCGCGCGACCTGCTCGGGCTCGAAGTGGGGGAGTCGGTGGCGGCGGGGCTGGGTCGGGATGAGCGGCTGGCCGAGGTGAATGAGTTTGTCGGCGCGGCCGGGTCCGAGGCTGCCCAACTGACTGTCGAGCTGGACGACCCCGACGGTGAGGAGCGACAGTGGTCACTGGTCTGGGCACCGGTACCCGGCGCCGGTGAGCCCGCTGCCCTGCTCGTGGTCGAGGACGTGACCGATGTCATTCAGTCCCAGCGGCTCCAGGCCTGGGCCGAGATGGCGCGCATCATCGCCCACGAGATCAAGAATCCGCTGACTCCGATCCGTCTGTCGACCGAGCACATGAAAGAGGTCTATGGCGCGGATCAGGAGCATTTTGGTCGTGTCTTCGAGAGCTGCACCGACAACATCCTGCTCCAGGTGCGGGAGCTGCAGGAGATAGCCCGCGAGTTCTCGACTTACAGCCGCATCCCGCGGATCGAGCTGCGACGGGGCGATGTCGCCGCCACGGTCGGTGAGATCGGACTCTTACCGATCCGGACCCTCCAGTGGTGTAACCATCGAGTTTGCGGCCGACCCGAAGCGGATCGAGGCCGAGTTCGACGCCAAGCTGCTGGGACGTGCGGTGCGCAACCTGCTCGAGAACGCGCTGCGCGCCACCACTGACGGCGGCAGCATCTCGGTGTCGGCGGAGGGTGACGAGCAGGGGGTGCGTATCTCGGTCTCCGACGACGGTCCCGGCATCGAGGCCGAGCTCCTCCCCAGAATCTTCGACCCCTACTTCTCGACCCACGATGCCGGCACCGGTCTGGGCTTGCCCATCGCCCGGCGGATCGTCGAGGAGCACGGGGGAACGATCGCGGCAGAGAATCGTCCCCAGGGAGGTCTGCAGGTGACCATTACCCTTGCCGGCCGGGACGTGCGATAGCATCAGGCCCCACTGCTTTCGAAAGTCCTGTTTTCAGGAGGAGGGTTCGCCTTGCGGAGTATCTCGATCACCATCTTGGCCATAGGTCTGATCGTCTCGATCGGTGGCGCGGCGCCGGTCGCCGCGGAGGATGGGGACAAGCCGTCCACGGAAACGAATAGCACCAGCCGCAAACCGATCAATCTCCTCTCGATGGAGAAACGCGAAGGCCTGCTCACCCTCTATCTCGATCACGACGAAGGCAAGCTCTGGCTCCAGATACCACCTGAGACCGGCAGCTCCGGTCTGCTCGGCAGCTACCTGTACGTCGAGGGTCTGCGCACCGGTCTGGGCTCCAACCCGGTCGGGCTCGACCGCGGCATCAGCGGCGAGACCACGGTCGTGGATCTCCGTCTTGTTGGCTCCCGACTGTTGGTCGAAGAGCAAAACCTCGACTTTCGCGCTCTGACCGAGAGCGAGCCCGAGCGCCGGGCCACGCGGGAGTCGTTTGCCACCTCGGTGATCTGGGCGGGGCCGATCCGCAGGGCGG